>NZ_BSPB01000060.1:0-18626 GCF_030160815.1 Hydrogenophaga electricum
GTCGGTGGGCAGCAAGGGCGACTCCTACGACAACGCTCTGGCCGAGACGATCAACGGGCTGTACAAGGCTGAACTGATCCATCGCCGAGGTCCGTGGGCTGCTGCCGGTTCCGTTGACACCGGCCTAAGCTTTTTGAGCTTGCTCGAACTGTACGGGACTGAGATACGGTGTAGCCCACAAGCCTGACCTTGCTCCAGTACGTCGTGCCACACACGGCGTGCGCCGTAAGTGCGGTCGCTGCGCACGAAGCTCTGGCGCACCTGAGCACCCAGTACCTCGTCGCTGAGGCTGCGTCGACTCCTGGGCCGCGTGAGCCACGCGTAGAAGCCGCCTCGCGAGACACCGAGCGCCTCGCACATCAGATTGACCGGCCAGGCCCCTCGGTGTTTCGCCACGAAGCCGAACTTCACATCGACTCCTTCGCGAAGTAGGCCGCGGCTTTTTTCAGGATGTCGCGCTCCAACTTGAGCTTGGCAACCTCCTTGCGCAGCCGCGCCATCTCCGCGTCCTGGGCCTTCTGTTTGCCGTTGCCAGGGAACGCCTCCTGGGGCTCGTCTCGCAGCTCACGAACCCACTTGCGCAGCACGTTCTCGTGAACGTCCAGGTCCTTGGCCGCCTGGGCCACAGCCACGCCACGCTCGGTAACCAGCCTGACCGCCTCGAGTTTGAACTCGCGGCTGAATGTCCTTCTTCTCTCCATGAACCACCTCCGGTTTCATCTTCCACCTTAACAAGGTGTCGTTGAAACCGGCAGCAGCCCACCGTGGAAGACCAAGGAATCGGTCGAACTGGCCACGCTGCACTGGGTGTCCTGGTTCAACGGCCAGCGCCTGATGGCACCGCTGGGCTACGTGCCGCCGGCCGAGTTCGAGGCCAACTACTATCGCACTCTTGAGCAGCAGGCCACGTCGGCCTGACTCAAGCCAACGGGCCTCCGTGAAACCCGGGGCGGTTCATTCTGGATGTTTGTCCAGTTATAGGAATGCGTGAAACCCGGCACTCCACCGCTGCGCTCCACGTGGGAGTTTCAAGCGCGCATTCGGTGTATGCACTATAGCTTCAGCTCCGAGCAGGTCGATGTGTGTTGGGTGCGGGATCTCATACGTTAGAGGTTTTGATTGACCGCTTTGTGGAACAGTCGGGATTGTCTGCTCGGGTGTCGTGAGTCGCTGAGTCCTGAACACGAAGTGGCGAAAAATCAAGCAGTTAGCGCCGTGCTCAGAGAGGAGTTCTGAACTCGATTCTCACTGAGTTCTGAACTTTCCCGAAAACGTGTCACTGAGGTTTGAATTTTTCGGAATGCGTGCAAGCTCCGTGAGACTTGGGCGTAGCTTCTGGAAGCGCGTGTGAACTCTCAACCTCAGTTCCCAAGAACGACAGTTCTCATGCGCGGTCTGCCCCAGTCTTGCGCGTCTGGAACTCATTGACTGATATGCAGGGCGGCCATTCAATTAGGCTCGACGACCTCACGGAATCCGGCGCACAGCGGTCATTGCCCATCGCATATCAAATGAAAAAAGGCATCGCAAACGATGCCTTTGGATTGCATGCAGCAAATGCAACGCACTTAATCAGAGCTCATCGACCAGCTCCGGCACAGCCGAGAACAGGTCGGCTTCCAGGCCATAGTCGGCCACCGAGAAGATCGGGGCTTCGGGATCCTTGTTGATCGCCACGATCACCTTGGAGTCCTTCATGCCGGCCAGATGCTGGATGGCGCCAGAGATACCGGCGGCGATGTACAGCTGCGGCGCGACGATCTTGCCGGTCTGGCCGACCTGCAGGTCGTTGGGCGCGTAGCCGGCGTCCACCGCGGCGCGGCTGGCACCAATGGCAGCGCCCAGCTTGTCGGCCAGCGGCGTCATCACTTCGTTGAACTTCTCGCTGCTGCCCAGTGCGCGGCCACCGGAGACGATGATCTTGGCGGCGGTCAGCTCGGAACGGTCGCTCTTGGCAATCTCGCTGCCCACATAGGCGCTCTTGCCATTGCCGCTGGCCGCAGCCACGGTTTCCACGGCGGCCGAGCCACCCTGGCCGGCGGCGTCAAAGCCGGTGGTGCGCACGGTGATGACCTTGGTGGCGTCGCCGCTCTGCACGGTGGCAATCGCGTTGCCGGCGTAGATCGGGCGCTCGAAGGTGTCGGCGCTCACCACCTTGGTGATGTCGCTGATCTGCGCGACATCGAGCTTGGCGGCCACGCGCGGAGCCACGTTCTTGCCGCCGGCGGTGGCGGGAAAGAGGATATGGCTGTAGCCTGAAGCGATGGCCAGTACCTGAGCGGCCACGTTCTCGGCCAGGCCGTGGGCGAAACCCTCGGCGTCGGCGTGGATCACCTTGGCCACACCGGCGATCTGTGCGGCGGCGGCAGCAGCAGCACCAGCGTTGTGGCCGGCCACCAGCACATGCACCTCGCCACCGCAGGCAGCGGCCGCGGTGACGGTGTTGAGCGTGGCGCCCTTGATGGAAGCGTTGTCGTGTTCGGCAATGACGAGAGCGGTCATGATGGGTTTCCTTCCTGTGGTGACGTCACCCCCGCGCAGGCGGGGGTCCAGGGTTTGGGGTGATGTATCCGTTCAGTCTCTGGCGCTGGATTCCCGCCTTCGCGGGAATGACGGCGGGGATCGCCGGCCATGACGACATGAGCGGCAGCCAGGACGAATGTCAGATCACCTTGGCTTCGTTCTTGAGCTTGTCGACCAGGGTGGCGACATCGGGCACCTTCACACCCGCGCCACGCTTGGCCGGCTCGGCCACTTTCAGGGTCTTCAGTCGCGGGGCCACGTCCACACCGAGGTCTTCGGGCTTGACAGTCTCCAGCGGCTTCTTCTTGGCCTTCATGATGTTGGGCAGCGTCACGTAGCGCGGCTCGTTCAGGCGCAGGTCGGTGGTGACCACCGCCGGCAGGCTCACTTCCAGCGTCTCCAGGCCGCCGTCGACTTCGCGGGTGACCTTGGCCTTGTCCCCCGCCACTTCGACCTTGGAAGCGAAGGTGGCCTGCGGCAGATCGGCCAGGGCCGCGAGCATCTGGCCGGTCTGGTTGGCGTCGTCGTCAATGGCCTGCTTGCCCAGGATCACCAGGCCGGGCTCTTCCTTGTCCACCAGCGCCTTGAGCAGCTTGGCCACGGCCAGGGGCTGCAGCTCGACGTCGGTCTCGACCAGGATGGCACGGTCGGCGCCGATGGCCATGGCCGTGCGCAGGGTTTCCTGGCACTGGGCCACGCCGCAGGAGACGGCGATCACCTCGGTCGCAGCGCCCTTCTCCTTCAGGCGCACGGCCTCTTCGACGGCAATCTCGTCGAACGGGTTCATGCTCATCTTGACGTTGGCAATGTCCACGCCCGTGCCGTCGCTCTTGACGCGCACCTTGACGTTGTAGTCGACCAAACGTTTGACGGGGACGATGACTTTCATTTCATTATTCTTGTTAAATCTGCTGGTGGATACTGGATGTCAAACCCCATCGCACAGCCAGGTCTTGGCGTATCAGCCTACGCCGACTCGACCAGTTCATCGTTGTTGGCGTGTATTGCGGCCACCGCACCGCGAATGCCAGTTGCCCTCGCATGCGCGCGTCATGCAAGCGGGCACTCGCTTGTGAGCCTCAAGAGATAGTGGGACAGGCAGTCTGCGGACGTATGCCATCAGCCAGGAAGCGGATGAATACCTCTGCCACCTGATCGCCAGTGAGTGTGCCGTCAGCGTGGTACCACTGGGAAATAGAACTGATCGCCCCCATGAACCAAAACACCGCGAGCCTTGCGTCACAAGGCGCAATGGAACCGTCCCGAACGCCCTCTTCTATGATGTTGCGAAGCTGGAGGTCAAACTTTCTCCTGCGTGCGGTAATCTTTTTGCGATCCGCTGGCGTCATAGCGGAAAAGTCGTGCAGGATCGCGGGAGCTCCCATCTGATCTGTCAGGTGCGAGATGTAATTCCGCATGAACGCGGTGATCCGTCCGTACCCAGTGGACTCTGATGCGATCGCGTCTTTCAACACCTGATCGCCAATTTTCATCGCCAGCTCATGGCACTCGTAAATGAGTTCCTGCTTGCTCTTGAAATAGTAGTAGAGGGCAGGCTTGGTAACGTTGAGTGCGTTTGCAATCTCGTCGAGGGAGACGTTTTGTGACCCATGGCGCCCAAAGGCTTTAGACGCTTCAGCAATCACTGCCTGCCGCTTGAGCTCGTACTGCTCATCCGCACCACTGACGGCGTTGTTCCACCTCGCCCCTTTGGTGGCGCGCTTGGTCGCTGAACGCACCCGTGGCTTGGGTTCCGCTTCGATGGATTGGCTCATAAGGTTAGAGGTCGCGCTTTGCTAAGGGGAGACAGTTGTTAGTCAAACATGATATCCAATGACCTCGGGCAGCCGCCTTCGGCGGCTTGCCCAGACACTCACTCAGCCAAAATCTGGCGCGCAATAATCAGCTTCTGAATGTGGCTGGTACCTTCGTAAATTTTGGTCACGCGAACATCTCGGTAATAGCGCTCCACCGGAAAGTCCGAAACGTAGCCGTAGCCACCATGGACTTGAATCGCTGCAGAGCAGACCTTCTCTGCCATCTCACTGGCATACAGCTTGGCGATCGAAGCCTCTTTATCTGAAGGAAGCCCCGCATCTCGCCGGCGCGCGGCATAGATCATGTACTGGCGAGCCACCTCAACCTGCATCGCCATGTCGGCCAGATCAAAGCTGACGGCCTGGAGTGCAGAGATCGGCTTACCGTAGGCTTCCCGATCTTTGGCGTAACGAATGGCAGCCTCGAGCGCAGCGCGCGCGACACCGATCGCCAAGGCGGCAATCGCGATGCGCCCGTCTGACAAGAGCGACAGGGCCTTTGCATATCCTCGCCCTTCTTCTCCCACCAGATTGCCGACTGGAACGCGCAGGTTGTCCAGCTGAATCTGGGCAGTATGCGCGGTGTGCTGTCCGAGCTTGTTCTCGATACGGAGCACCTGATAGCCCGGATCCTTGGGATCAACAATGAACAGGCTGAATCGATTCCGAGACCCAGGCTCCCCCGTGGCCGCCACGACAAAGGCGAAACCCGCTTCGCTGCCATTCGAGATCCATTGCTTGCTCCCATTTATCACGTAGTGTTCGCCATCGCGCTTGGCGGAGGTTCGGATGGAGGCAGTGTCAGAACCAGCATGAGGTTCCGAAAGAAGAAATGCACCGATGTTCTTAGCCGAAGCCAGCCCGGGCAGGTGCTGAGCCTTCTGCTCCTCTGTGCCGAAGTTGCACAAGACATGCGCTGATGAGTTGTGCACATGCATCATGGTGGCAAAGCCGCCGTCGGCGACAGCGAACTCCTCTATGGCTAGGCAATACTCCACGAAAGAAAGTCCCGCACCTCCATATGTTTGAGGGGCCAGCATGCCCATGAACCCCAATTCGGCCACGGACTGAATTTCCGCATGAGGCCACTCGCCGCTTTGGTCACGTTGCGCCGCTGTGACGGCGACGACCTCCTCCGCTACGCGGCGAGCCGACTCCCGAATCATGATCTCTTGTTCGCTAAGGAAAGCGTTGGAAACACTGCTCATCTGATGTCCTTGGGGTTAACTTTTTCGTGTCAAAAAATGCAGCTCAACCGAGCCAGCGCTTGCGGCGCCGGTAGTGCTTCATGTCCCGGAAGCTCTTGCGCTCTCCCTCCACTGTCAAGCCGAGGTAGAACTCGCGAACGTCCTCATTGCTCTTGAGTTGGCTAGAAGGCCCCTCCAGCACGATGCGGCCGCTCTCCATCACATAGCCGTAATCTGCAAGTTCAAGCGCGACGCGGGTGTTCTGCTCGACGATCAGCAAAGTCAGTCCGCTGGCTTTCAAGTCGGAAAGAAGGCCGTACACCTCCTCCACCATCAAAGGGGCCAATCCGAGCGATGGCTCATCGATCATCACCAGCTTTGGTTGGGACATCAATGCGCGACCAATCACCAGCAGTTGCTGCTCTCCTCCCGACAAATAACCTGCGGTTCGGTCGCGCAGGGCGGCCAAGCGCTTGATGCGGGAATAGACCTCGTCTAGCCTTTCCTTGGCCTCTCGCCCGCTACCCATGTGCCCACCAACCACCAGGTTCTGCTCGACCGTCATGTGGCGCAGGACCTTGCGCCCCTCCATCACGTGCACGAGGCCCTGCCTCACCACATCTACCGGGTTCGCCCCGGTGATGTTGGTGCCGTCGAACGTGATCGATCCTGCGGTGACTCGACCATCTTCGGTGCGAATGAGGTTTGAAATGGCTTTGAGCGTCGTGCTCTTGCCCGCTCCGTTGGCACCGAGCAGGGTAACGCACTGACCCTTTGGTACACGCGCTGTAATACCCTTTACAGCCAGAATCACTTCGCTGTAAAGGACCTCAACGTTATTTAACTCAAGCACAGGCAACTCCAAAGTTTGTCACTCCAGGCCCGCAGCCGCGGGCCTGAAGATGCAGCCAATTACCACTTGTTCACGTTCGGAACGGGAGCGTTTTCTCCGGCCAGCTTATATTTCCCTTTTTCAATCGTTCCGATATTCACCGCCAACCCAGAAGTCGGGAACGGTGCCTCGTTGCTGAACTTGATGTTGGGCAGAACACCAAATGTCTGCTCGCTCGGGAAAGCGTTGGTCTGTAAAGCAGCCCGTACATCAGCCCCCGTCACCCCGGCAGGGCCCTTGGCCTTTACCACATGCTCAACGGAGCGAACCGTGAGCAGAGACATGGCCAGCCCCATCATGCAAGGCGATGTAAAGTTGGCTTGGGTCTTGTACTGAGTGCGCAGCTTCTCGAAAAAGGCTCTCGCAGTGGTCGGGTCTTCCGTCGGAATGGCCATGCCATAAACTTCGTAGCTTCCCTCCATCTGGTTGAGGTCGCCCAAGGCCTTGCCCGACGAGAGCAATCCGTTGTGCGCGCTGACCACCATGGGGATGTTGCTCTTGCCCAGGCTTTGCAGGGCACGACGGGTTGCCACCACCGATGCCGTGTTGTTGAAGACCTGAATCACCGTCGCCCCTTTGCGGAGCAATCGATTCACTTGCTGCGTAAGGTCTGTCGGCTGTGCCTCGGTGTAGATCGTCTCCACCACCTCCAGGATCTGGGGGTTGTCCTTGGCGAATCGTTCCACGCCCTTGTGAATGTCCACGTAGGCAGGAGAAACCTCCGATGAGATAACCCCAACCTTCAGCGGGGCGCCCCCCATCTTCTTCTGGTACCAGGCGTAAAAGCCGGCCGCTTCATGCGGATATGTAGCTCGGGCATTGAACACCCAACTGTCACTCTTCCACGCGAATCCATAACCGGACGTGCCCAGCAGCAGCGGGATCTTGTCGTTGGGTAGCCGCTGCTGCAGCGCGTTGCTGTCCGGGCCGCCGAGACCGAAGATGGCGATAGGGTTCAGCTCCGCCTTGATGCCTGGCCAGAGCGAGGCGACTTGGGCGACATCGTAGCGAGAGTCGTACTCCTTGACTTTTAGGGTCACGCCAAGAGATTTACCCACCTCATCGTTCCACCAGTCAACTACCCCGCGGCGGCACGCTGTTGTGTCCTTCATGATGTCGGCGAATGGGCCAGTGAAGTCTGCGATACCCGCGATGTTGTATGTCACCTGAGCGTGAGCGGCACTTGCGCAACCCAAGGCGGCCATAACTATTACCGAACCCAAGGTCTGACGGGCACGGGCCGAGAAATCCATCGTCTGCTGAATCATTTGAATGTCTCCTATGTGGTCACGCTGTTCAACCGAATTCAACCACCCACCAGCGCATAAATGAGGGGTGAAACATCTGCCGATTTCAATAAGGGTAGGGCCACATCCGATACGACCGTTTGGCAATATTCCAGCGATGCATCAGGCCGCGAGGCTCAAAAATCAGGAATCCAGCGATGACGCTGCCAAGAAAAATATTCATGGCCGCGAACACCAAGTCTCCGCCTAGAAATGGAATGCGTTCGATCAGTGCAGGCCCCATACTGGTGATGGACTCCTGAGCCATGCGAATGACGAAAACACCAATCAATGCGCCAGTAATCGAGCCCATGCCGCCAACGATGATCATGGCAATAAACCAGATTGAATGAATCAGCGTGAATTGGTCAATCGCCACAAAGCGAACGTAGTATGCCCACAGCCCTCCGCCAATACCGGCATAGAAGGCACCCACCAAAAATGCCAGGGCTTTTGTCCTCACCACGTTGATGCCCATCATCCCTGAAGCCACATCATCATCACGAACGGCGGCGAAGATTCGTCCGTGTCGGCTACGCGCAATGCCGTATCCTCCAGCGATCATGATCATTGCGACCACGAGACACAGGTAATACATACTTATATCCGTCTCAAACCTGAATCCAAACAGCTCAGCAGGCTCCAGGGTGATGCCGTTTGAACCACCCAGCCACTTTTGTGGAAGATTGAGCACAAAGAAGTGAAACAGGATCTGCGCAGCAATCGTGGTGAGCGCTAGGTAGAACCCCTTTATCCGGACAGCAGCAAGACCGAAAATGAGGCCAAAAAGCGCTGCAAACACCCCACCCGCGGGCAGGGCCAGCCAGAATGGAAGGTGCAGTTTGCTGGCAAGCACAGCCGTCGAATACGCACCGACCCCCATGAAGGCGGCCTGGCCTATATTGACCTGGCCAGCCAAACCAGTATTGATTTGCAGACCAAGAATCACCACTGCAGTGATCAGCATCGACGTCATCACTGCCACCGATCGAACCTCGGCGACCATCGGCAGGGCAAACAGAGCCACAACAAATATCAACAGGGCAATTGCTTGATTTCGTGTACGGATAAGCGATTGGTCCTGACGATAGGAGGTTGCAAAAATACCAGCGGGATCCATGATCAAACCCTTTCAATGGTTTTCCACCCGAACATGCCGGTTGGACGAATCAAGAGCATCAGCAACATGATGATGAATGGAAATACAGAGCCAATGGCACCGCCAACCAGAGGATCAAGATAGGCCGATGCCAAACCTTGAATCACGCCTACCAGTACTCCGGCGAGCAACAAACCTGCGAGAGATTCCAGGCCGGCGAGCAATGCCACAGGAAGCGCTGCCAATCCGATGTCGGAGCTCAGCATGTTGATTGATCGGCCACTCAGGTGAACCATGGCACCCAGGGTGGAAAGCACAGAGCCGAGAATCCAGGCAAAGGCAATGGATCGCTGCACGGAGATACCCATTGACATCGCCACCTGATGGTCTTCAGCCACGGCGGTCATCGTCAAACCCGTACGCGTTTTGTTGAAAAACCACGAAAGTCCAAAGCCAAGGGCAATCGTGAGTAACCCGCCATAGAGCATCGAGCGAGAAATCAGGATGTCACCAAAGATCAGCGGATCAATTGGAAAAACCATCGGAAAGGCGCGGACCTGTGGACCAAACATGACCAAGACCACGCCCCGAATGAGGATCAGAAGACCTATGGTCACCATCACCATGGAAAAAACGGATTCACCGACCAGTCGCGCAAAGAAGATCCGCTCGATCATCAAGCCAAAGATGGCTGCGCTCACGAATGCCACTGGCAGGCCGATCCACAGCGGCATTCCCATTTGAATCACTGTCCACCAAACCATATACCCGCCGAAGACGACCAGCTCCCCCTGCGCGAAGTTGAACACCTTTGATGCCCGATAGATCACCACAAAACCCATGGCAATCAGTGCATATAAGAGGCCCGTCAATGCGCCATTGATGAGGTAATTGAGGAAATCAATCATCGCTTTCTCCCATTTGAAATACCGGCCTTGGCCGTCTGGTCGGCAGCCGCTACGTCGCGAATGAATACCTGCGCGGTGAACTGGCTGCGACGTCCATCCTGATAGGTCACCGGTATGTCCACAGTCACTTCAGACGCCCCGTTGTAAAGACCTTGAATCAGCGCCGAATACCGATCTTCCAGAAACTCTCGACGCAGCTTTCTCGATCGGGTCAACTCGCCCTCATCCGGGTCAAGCTCCTTCGGAAAGTTGGCGAAACGGCGGACCCTCGCGTGGGCCGGCAGGAACTGGTTTACCCGGGAGATTTCATTGCTAAGGAGGTCGGCCACCTCCGGGCGCTGCGAGAGATCCGTGAAGGTCGAGAAACCAATGCGCTTGTCTTCTGCCCAGCGAGACAGCACTCCCATGTCGATGTTGATGAGTGCGGCAACAAAGTCGCGCCTTTCATCTCCGACGGTCATGATGTCCTTGATGAATGGGCTGAAGCGCAGACGGGTCTCAACAAACTGCGGCGGGAACGTCTGGCCATCGGCGAGACGCTTCAGGTCGGACACACGCTCCAAAAAGACAAGTTCGCCTCGGTCCGTCTTGGTAACCGCATCTCCGGTCTGGTACCACCCGTCTTTGACCTTTGCCTCGACAGAGCCTTCGCGTCGGTAGTAACCCAGAAACGAGCTCCCCCCCTTTACGCACAACTCTCCGTCTGCTGTCAGCATCCATTCCAGTGGAGAACCCGCCTCGGGGTGCGTCTGCATCCAGTGACCCACGGTTTCCAGGTCAAAACGGTCTCCCTGATGGCTTGTCAACAGCCCTACCTCGGTTGAGCCATAGATGTTTCTCAATGGAACGCCCATCGCATGGAACATGCGGAACACATCTGGGGCCATGGTGGCACCTCCGCAGATGGCCACCCGCAGTCGGGTCAGGCCGAGTTGGTCTCTCAACGGCCTGAGGACCAGCGCATCGGCGAGGGGGAGCAAGGCCCGGTTCCACCAAGACACGGGCTTGCCGTCCAAGCGAGCGACGTGCACAGCATGCCCAACCTTCAAACCCCACTCGTAGACGCCTCGCCGCACATGGCCCGCGTCGAGCATGTGGGCCTGCACTGAAGAGGCCATGCTTTCCCATTGGCGCGGTGCAAACGTCATGGCCTCGACTGCCAGCTCCCGAATGTTTTCAAGAACTTGCTCGGGGCCCTCAGGAAAGTTGACCACCATGGGAAGGCCAATTCCCAGGGCCAGACCCATGAACTGCTCTGTGGCCCAGGCTGGCGCGATATAGCTCAGGTACTGAGTACCAGGCCTAGCCTTCGTAGCATTGACCAGACGTTGGGCGTTGTCGACCAAGCTACGATGAGAAAGGATCACCCCCTTGGGCTTGCCTGTGGTGCCTGAGGTGTACGAAAGCACTGCGATGTCGTCAGGTCGGCCCTGATCAACGAGACGGTCGTAAAGCAGCTCATCCTTTTCGCAAAGGGACTGCCCCTCCCTTTGCAACTGATGAAACTTGCGCAAGATAGGGTCTTGGTACGACCACATGCCCGTGTCGTCCCAGTACACGATGTGCCGCAGGTTTGGAGTGGCCGTCTTCACCGCCAACCCTTTGTCCACCTGTTCCTGATCCTGTGCAAAGAGACAGACGGCCTCACTGTCATCCAGCAGGTACTGCACTTCATCTGCTGTGAGGTCCGGATACAGTGAGATCACCTTGCACCCGACTGCCTGTGCCGCGTATTCGGCCCAGTAGTGTTGAGGCTCGTTCTCACCAATGATTGCGACCGTTTCTCCGCGTTGAATGCCCAGTTTGTGGAGACCCAAGGCCAAGTCCATGACATTGCGCTGAACCTGTGAGAAGTCGTACTCGCGCCAGATACCACGCGTCTTGTGCCGCTGCGAGAGTCGCTGCGGTGAGCGTCTGGCGTGGTCACGCAGCAGTTGCGGCAGTGTTGCCATGCGAATGTTCATGCCACCCCCTCACCCAGATATGCTTTCAATACGGCTGGATCGACTTGAATTTCCTTGGGTGTACCCTCAGCAATCTTTCGGCCAAAGTCCAGCACAGCCACGCGATCCGCCAGGTCCATGACAACCCCCATGTCGTGCTCGACCAGCACGATCGGGATGTGTTTGGCTTCTCTAACATCCAGAATGAACCGGGCCAGATCTTCCTTCTCCTCGGTATTCATACCGGCCATTGGCTCATCCATGAGAAGGATCTTGGGATCCTGTGCGAGAGCACGCCCAAGGTCGACGCGCTTGCGAAGCCCATAACCCAAGCTACCCACTGGCGTGTGCCGGATCGACTCGATTTCCAGGAACTCGATGATTTCCTCCACCGCTTCCCTGTGAGCCACCTCTTCGCGCACAGCAGGACCGAAATGACAAAAGGACTGGATCAGGTTGGTACGCATATGCAAGTGGCGCCCCACCATCAGGTTCTCAATCACCGTCATGCCAGAGAAGATGTGAGTACCTTGAAACGTGCGGGCCAATCCGCGGGCCGCCACTTCGTGCGTGCCCATGCCTCTGATGGAGTGCTCGCCAAGACGGATTTCGCCTGCCTTGGGACGATAGAAGCCACTCAGGCAATTCATCAGCGACGACTTGCCGGCTCCGTTAGGACCGATCACCGCCAACAACTCGTCGTCGCGCACATCAATGGAGACATCGTTCAGGGCCACGATTCCCCCAAACTTCAAAAGCAGATGGCTTGCGGAAAGCACGATCTCAGCGTGCTTTCCCTTTGGCAGATCACTCATTCATTCCTCCGCGATCCATCGGTCGTCTTATTTGCATGGAAACTCCTTTTCAGTCAGTCCCTGAATAGGTTCAGTTCTCTCTATTTAGATGCTGACCGTCAGCGGGTTCCCGCGTCCAGGCTGATGGTGGTGGCGTTGAAGTAAGCGTTTTCGACGATGTGTTGAACCAGTGAGGCAAACTCCTGCGGTCGCCCCATCCGGTGGGGGAAGAGGATCGAGTTATCGATCAGCCCCTGAGAGACCTTGGGCGGCATGCCGGCGGACATGCCCGTCTCGAACAGGCCGGGCGCAATAGCGACGACTCGAATCCCGTGCTGTGCCAGATCACGGGATACTGGGAGAGTCATTCCCATCACCCCAGCCTTCGTTGCGCTGTAGGCTGCCTGACCCATCTGTCCCTGCCAAGCGGCTCCAGAAGAGGTGTTCACGATCACACCTCGCTCGCCGTCCTCGCTGGCGGTGTTTCGCGACATCGCAAGGCTCGCGTGGCGGATGACGTTAAACGTGCCCGTGAGGTTGACGGCAATCACCTGGTTCCAGAGCGAAAGGGGAAACAGTTCGCCTTTGCTCAAGGTTTTGCACGGCCCAAGAATGCCAGCACAGTTCACGGCCACCTGCAAAGAGCCAAAGGCCTGCACCGCAAACTCGACGGCAGCCTTCACCTCAGCATCGTTGGACACGTCGACCCGTTGAATGCGAACGCTTGACCCTAGGGGCAATACGTTGTTGACCAAGCGTTCTTCATCAACGTCCACTGCCATCACCTTGGCGCCCTCCGCTACCAGCGCCTGGCAGGTGGCCAGGCCCAGGCCCGATCCTGCTCCAGTGACGAGTGCCACTACATTTTGAATGTCCATGTTGTCTCCTTGTTCGTCTTAGTTCTGTGATTCAGCGGCCAAGAATCGTTATGCAGGCCACGGCTTCTTCAATCCCTTCCAGGCCCCCGCCGTTCTCGGCGAGCGCAAGCCGGGCACTTTCCACCTGGCGCGTCCCTGCCTCCCCTCGTAGTTGAGTTACCAGCTCATGTATCTGTGCAAGCCCGGTCGCACCTACAGGGTGGCCCTTGGACTCCAGACCACCAGATGGGTTGATAGGGATCCGCCCTCCGATGCTTGTCTCACCGCGCTCCGCGATGACACCGCCCATGCCGAACTCGCAGAAGCCAAGGTTCTCGGACTGGATGATTTCGCCCATGGCGGTAGCGTCATGGACTTCGGCCACCGATATGTCTGCGGCTCCCACACCGGCCAATTCGTAGGCCTTGGTGGCCGCCAACGCTGTGCAGTGGGAGCGGTAGTCGGACTCATCGCGATCTGATCCGCTTTGCACCACCGAAGCGAGTACACGGATCGCTCGGCTTGCGTCCAAGTTGAGGCGTTTAAGGGCCTTGCCGGTGCACAAAATTGCGGCTGCGGCACCATCTGAGATTGGTGAACACATTGGCAAAGTCAGCGGATAGGTGATGGGTGGCGCCGCTAGGATCTCGTCGATGGTGTATGCCACTCGGTACTGGGAGAGCGGGTTATGAACCGAATGGTTGTGGTTCTTGGCCGCCACAGCCGCGAGCTGCCGCTGGGTCGTACCGAATGTCCGCATGTGCGAACGCGCGAAGGCGGCATATACGTCCATGAAGACGCTGTACGGCTTAGGCGAGGTCGATCCTTCGGGTACGGACACCTCCCTGCCCAGCTTCATCAGGGAATCTCGAATCTCTTGTGCACGGGAGATATCCCAAGCACTGTCAAACACGGAGAACATCCGCGCCTTGTCGGTAGAGAACATCTTCTCGGTTCCCACCGCGAGAGCGACGTCGCCCGCTCCGGACTTCAAGTGACTGCACGCCAGCGCAAACGCAGATGATCCACTCGCGCAGGCGTTCTCAATGTTCACCACCGGAATCCGGCCAATGCCCATGGCGCGCAAGGCAATCTGCCCGCGAATCATGTGCTGCCCTTCCATGTGTCCTTGAGAAGTGTTGCCAAAGAAGGCCGCTTCTAACTGCTCCTTCTGCATGGCGGCATCTGCAAGGGCTGCCTCCACCGCCTGCCTAGTAAGGGCTTTCATGTCAAGGTCGAGGTGTCGGCCAAACGGCGTCATGCCAACCCCAATCACGTAGATGTCATTCATGCTCAGTTTCCTTATGGCTCTTGAATACTGGCGGAATAGCTCAACTTTACCCGCCGTGCAATTGTTTTACTTTTAAGTAAAACTTAAAAAAAGAGAGAGGGATAAACCCTCATTGGGGCGATCTCAAAAGGTCTGGATCGACCAGAGGCAGGAAACGCAAGCCCCGCGCCGTCTCTACATCACCCTCGTCGGTCACGCGATACAGACCTCGACTGGCGTTGTGGGGATGCTTCGCTGCCTCTCCCAAGGTGAGGACTGGTGCGAAACAGGCATCTGTGCCTTCCAGCTCTCCAGTCCAATAGCTGCTTGACCTCGACGCAAATGCCTCAGCCATTCGGGCTTTCAGTGCGGGCCAAGAGGCCCTGTTCATCTGCTGAGAGGGATCCACGTCCGACAACCCCATCTTTTCCAGAAGAAGCACATAGAACTGAGGCTCGATAGCACCCACCGTGATGTAGCGACCGTCTGAACACCGATACCGGTCATAGAACGGTGAGTCATGAAACACGCTGGGCTCCACCCCTTCGAGGGCTCCACCCTTGCGCAGAAGCTGAACCAAGGGCGCCAGAAGGGCCAGCACATCCACGATCGCTCCATCGACTACGCAGCCCTTTCCTTCGCCACTTCTCGCGGCGAACAGCCCAGCAACGATTCCCATCGTCAGGCCCAAGGCCCCCGCCGCATCTCCCAAGACCGTGGGAGGCAAAATCGGAGGATGACCAGGCGTTTCGGTCAGTGACATCAGTCCGGTTAGAGCCACGTAGTTCATGTCATGGCCTGCGGCTTGGGCCAGCGGACCATCCTGCCCCCATCCCGTCATGCGGCCGTAGACGAGGCGGGGGTTCACCTTGGCGCAGTCTTGAGGCCCCAGACCCAGCCGCTCCATCACCCCTGGACGATTCCCTTCAATCAAGGCATCGCTTTGGGCAATCAAGTCGATTGCAGCCACTTTGTCGTGTGGCGTCTTCAAGTTCAGCGCGACACGATGTTTGCCGCGGTTGATCAAGCTATCGGTAGGCGGGGTCATTTCTGCTGGCAGAGCCCCTCGATTTGGGCGTGCGACCAGGGTCACGCTCGCGCCGAGCTGTACCAGATGAAAGCCCGCCAACGGGCCGGGGCCGATTCCTTCGAACTCCACTACCTTGACGCCTGTCAACGGTAGCTGACTGCTTTGACTAGATGACTTCATGTGGGCTCCTCTTTTTCTACTCTACGGTAACTTGTTTTTACTGTAAGTAAGGGAAACCACCAAGTTACTTACTCGATAGTCAAACGAAAAAATGTGAGGTCCCTAAGCACGCCGAGAATGGAGAAGACATGTCAGAGTCAGTGGTGGTTACCGAAGTCCGGAATCGATCTCTTTGGATCCGCCTGAATCGCCCCGACGCAATGAACTCGCTCACCCCAGAAGTGCTCCAAGCCATCGACAAGGGGCTGGACCAGGCGCTGGAGAGCACCGACGTCATGACCGTTGTTCTTACCGGTACCGGCCGCGCCTTCTGCGCTGGGGCGGACCTTAAGTACGTGCGGGGTCAACTGGGCGAGAACGGCACGAGCGTCTTCCTCGCGGGTGTCTTGCGCACGATGAACCGCCTGGACCGGTTCCCCAAGCCGGTCATTGCCTCGCTGAACGGCATTACCCTCGCGGGGGGGCTGGAGTTGGTGCTGTGCTGCGATCTTGTCATCGCTGCAAAAAGCGCAAAGATTGGCGATGCACACGCCAATTACGGTCTGCTTCCTGGAGGTGGCGGCTCGGTCCGTCTCCCCCGTGTGATTGGCCCGACCCGCGCCAAGTACCTTCTCTACACCGGGGAGTTCGTTTCAGCCGAGGACATGCGAGAAGCCGGGTTGGTGAATCAGGTCGTGGACGACTCGCAGCTCGACGCAGCGACCCAGAAGGTGGCCGACACCATTGCCACCAAGAGCCCTCTGGGCCTTCAGCGCATGAAGGCTCTGGTTGACGACGGGCTCGATCAATCAGAGGACACGGCACTTCGCTTGGAGCTGCTGGCGTCAGAAGTTCATGCTTTCAGCGCCGACCTTCAAGAGGGGCTTGAGGCCTTCGAGGGAAAACGTGCGCCGCGTTTCACCGGCAAATGAACCAAGGTTCCGAACCATGACCACGCCCCCATGCTCCAACCGATTCGCAGCACTTCAGCGCATTCAGACCCACGCTTACCGGAAGGCCCCAGCCATACGAGACATCTATGAGCGGGCGAATATGGCGCCGGCCGACTTATGCGGCGCCAGTGATCTTGCCCGTCTGCCCGTCACGACCAAAGACCAACTACTCGCCCTCCAAAGAGCACATCCCCCTTTTGGCGGGTTCCTGGCCGCGGACACTCACGACATTCGACGCATCTTTGTGTCTCCAGGGCCGATCTATGAAACAGAGCTTTCAAGCGATGTCACCGGGCGTGGTTTCGCGCAAGTTTTTAACCAAGCAGGCATCGGCCCCGGCGATCGCGTGCTGAATACCTGGTCTTACCACCTTGTGCCCGCAGGTCTTTTGCTTGACCAAGGAATCGCATCTACCGGGGCCACGATCATCCCGTGTGGTCCGGGCGGCGCTGAACAGCAAGCCCAACTGATTCTGGAGTTGGACATCACGTGTATTTGCGCGTCCACCAGCTTCTTCATTACCTTGATCGAGACCTTGGAACGCATGGGGTACCAGTTGCCTCGTGACTGGCGCGTCAAAAATGCCATGCTCGGTGGAGAAATGGGCAACTGGATGCACAAGCGACGCGATCTTGAGCAGCGCTATGCCATCAACACGTTCTCCGCCTATGCGACCGGAGACTTTGGACTCATCGGGTACGAACAAGATGGACTTGAGGGCTACCGCATTCACCCTGAACGCCTGGTCCAGGTGTGCGACCCGGTATCGGGCGAGCCCTTGCCAGTCGGCAGCACAGGTGAGATCGTGGTCACGACACTGGAAAGCGGGTGGCCATTGGTTCGATTCGGCACAGGCGACGTCGCTCAGGCGTTGAGCCAGACAGAAGACGGCCTCGTTGATCGCATTGGTCTTCTGCAAGGCCGCGTCGGCCAGGGTGTAAAAGTGCGCGAGGTTTTTGTCTATCCACGCAACATCGAAGAATTGCTGAGTCGAGTGCCGGAGATCAATGGTGCGCAGCTTGTCGTAGAGACTCTGGGCCACAGAGAGACCATGACATTGCGTGCAGAACTCAAGCCAAAAGGCACACCAGCCAACGTGGAAGCTCACCTAGTGGATGCATTCAAACAAGTAACTCGGCTCAAGCTAGACAACATCGAATGGCTCGAGGTGGGCCAACTCGCTGAAGGAGATCCAACGCTTGTCGATCGGAAGCACGCACAAGCTTTGGGCTGCTGCCGGTTCCGTTGACACAGGCCTAAGCTTTTTGAGCTTGCTCGAACTGTACGGGACTGAGATAGCCGAGCGTCGAATGCCGACGCTTCGGGTTGTAGAAGCACTCGATGTAGTCGAACACGTCTGAACGGGCCTGCCCTCGTGTGCGGTAAACCTTCCTGGCCGTGCGCTCGGTCTTGAGGGAGCTGAAGAAGCTCTCCATGGCCGAGTTGTCCCAGACCTCGCCGGCCCGGCTCATGCTGCAAGTGATGCCCTGTTCATCCAGCAGCTTCTGGAAGTGCTCGCTGGTGTACTGGCTGCCTTGGTCCGAGTGATGCAGCAAGGCCACCGGCTTGCCCCGGCGCCACACGGCCATCATCAGCGCATCCACCACCAGCTGCGAGGTCATGCTCTCCTGCATCGACCAACCCACGATGCGCCGCGAGTACAGGTCCAGCACCGCTGCCACGTACAGCCAGCCCTCGGCTGTCCAAATGTAGGTGAAGTCGGCTACCCACTTCTGGTTCGGGCCGTCGGCCTGGAATTGACGGTCCAGCACGTTGTCGGCCACCGCACTTCGCTCACCCCGGTCCTTAGGCAACCCACGATGCGCCGGGCGAACACGTCGACCACGAAGGCCACGTACAGCCAGCCCTGCCAGGTCGAGACGTACGTGAAGTCCGAGACCCACAGTT
>NZ_BSPB01000061.1:0-17735 GCF_030160815.1 Hydrogenophaga electricum
GGTCAACCGGCTGCACACCACGGGCGGGCGCTACGCGCTGTGCACCATGTGCATCGGGGTCGGGCAGGGCATTGCGCTGGTCATCGAGCGGGTCTGACGCCGGATGCCCGCACACCCGGCAGGCATCAGGGTCCCGACACCGCGCCTGGCTCGGTCACGAAGCCCAGCTTGAGCACCCCGGCGCGCTGCGCGGCGGCCATGACCTGCAGCACCGATTCGTACTCGGCCTTGCGGTCGCCCCGGATGTGCAGCTCGGGCTGGGGCTGCTGCTGCGCCGCGGCCTGCAACCGCGACGCCAGCTCGGCCTCGCTCACGGCCACCTCGTCCCAGTGGGCCAGGCCCTGCGCATCGACAGAGATCGTCACCGTCTGCGGCTCCACCCGGTTCACCTCGGCCTGCGCGCGCGGCAGGTCGAGTTTCACCGAGTGGGTGAGCACCGGCACGGTGATGATGAAGATGATGAGCAGCACCAGCATCACGTCGACCAGCGGGGTCATGTTGATGTCGCTGACATCGGCATCGTCGCCGTCGTCGAAGTCGTTGATCGCCGAAGCCATGTCAGCGCCCCTGTGCCGCCAGCGATCCGTTGACCGCCGTGCCGGCGCGCACGGCCGGGCGAGCCGGTGGTTGGGGGGCGGATTCCGCGCCGTGGCCTGCGGAGCCCGACGCGGCGCGGGTGACCGGCGAGCCGGTGAGGAAATAGGCATGCAACTGGCGCGCAAAGCGCTTGAGCTGCCCCGTCAGCGAGCGGTTGCCGCGGTTGAGCGCGTTGTAGCCCAGCACGGCGGGAATCGCCACGGCCAGGCCGAAGGCGGTCATGATCAGCGCTTCACCCACGGGGCCTGCCACCTGGTCAATGCTGGCCTGGCCCGACGTGCCGATGCCCACCAGCGCGTGATAGATGCCCCAGACCGTGCCGAACAGGCCGATGAAGGGCGCGGTAGACCCCACCGACGCCAGGATCGACAAGCCCGAGCGCAGGCGTTCGGCGCTGTCATCAATGGCCCCACGCAGCGCATCGGCGGCCCACTCGGCCAGGCTCAACTGGCCGTGCAGGTCCTCCTGGTTGCCCGCGTGGTGGGCCACGGCGGCCTGGCCCTCCAGCGCAACGTGGCGGAAGGGGTTGAGTTCGGGCGCCGGGGTGCCGGGTGCCTGCAAGGCCTGCAAGCCTTCGGCAAAGCTCTTGGTGTGCCAGAAGGCCGCGGCCGCCTTGGCGGCACGGCGCAGCTTCATCAGCCGCCAGCTGCGCGTGATGATCAACCACCAGGAGGCGATGGACATGATCAGCAGCATGACGGCAACGGTCTTGATCACCAGATCGCCCTGGCTCCAGAGCGCGGCCAGGCCGTAGGGTGAGGTATTGGCATCCATGGGTAAGTCCTTGAAGTCGAATGGATGGAAAGAAACAGAAAGCGCGAAAACCGTTCAGCGCTTGAGGTCGAAGGTCACCGGCAACACATAGCGCCAGTCGAGCGGCACGCCCCCCTGGCTGGCTGGCACAAAGCGCCAGCGAGCCACCGCTTTGAGTGCCGACTGATCGAGCGCGGCAAAACCGCTGGATCGTTTCAGACCGATGTCGCCGACAGTGCCGTCGGCCAGCACCAGCAGGTCAAGATGCACCGTGCCCTGCTCGCCACGCCGGCGGGAAAGTGACGGGTAGACCGGCGCCGGGTTGTTCAGGTGGCTGGCATTGGCGATGGGCGGCGCGACAGCGGGGGCCGCGACGGGTTCGGCCACAGGCGCCACAGCGGCAGGCGCAGGCGGTGCGGGCAGACTGGCCACCGGTACGGGCTGCACGGGTTCTGGCGGCGCCTCCGGCGCGGTGATCGACCGCTCTGTGGCGGGCGCTTTCACCGGTGGCGCAGGCCGAGGACGGGGGGCTGGCTGCGGCCGGGGCTGCACGACGGGCTGGGGTTCGGGCGGCGCCACCTGCTCCGGGGCTTCGACCACCAGCACGCCCGACAGCGTGGGTGGCGTCACGGGGTCGGGGGCCGGCTCGCTCAGGCCCACCAGCACGGCGGCCAGCAGGGCCGCGTGCACCCCGGTCACAGCCAACAACGTGGGGCCGCCGTCCTTCCAGCGGGGTACCGTCGGCGACAGAGACAACGCAGAACTCATGGAGAAACTCCTGTGGGGGCGGTGGCCCGCGCGGCGGTCACGGTGCTGGCGCCCCGGCTCCAGCCGCCGCCCAGCGCCTTGTACAGCGCCACCGAGGCCTGCAGGCGCTGCGCCCGCAGCTGTGCCGCCACGTCCTGAGCGGCATACAGCGTGCGCTGGGCATCGATCAGGGTCAGCAAGGTGTCGGCGCCCGCGCGGTACCGGCTCTCGGCCAGCGTGAGCGCGCGCTGCGCTTCGGCCAGTTCATCGGCCTGCGCACGGGCTTGCGCGTCCACGCCGGCCAGGGTATTGAGCGCGTTCGCCGTGTCGCCAAACGCGGCGACGATGGCCGCGCGGTAGCCGGCCAGCAGTTCTTCGCGCTGGGCCAGGGCCTGGTCGCGGCTGGCGGCCAGACGGCCGGCATCAAAGATCGGGGCCGCCAGGCCAACGGCCAGGGCATAGACGGGGTTGTCCCACACGTGCCGCAGACGCTCACCGCCCGAGCTTATGCCCGCGCTCAGGGTCACGCTGGGCAACAGGGCCGCCCGGGCGGCTGCCACATCGGCCTGCGCGGCCACCAGTCGGGCCTCTGCGCGGGCGATGTCCGGACGGCGCACCAGCAGCTCGGCCGGCAAGCCGGCATCGATGGACGGCACCCGCAGCGCGGCCAGCGACGCGGTCCCGATGGCCACACCGCCGGCCTGTCCGATCAGCAGCGCCACCGCCGTCTCGGCGGCCTGCGATGCCTGTCGCAGCGCTTCGACGCTGCGCCGCTGTGCCGCCACCAGGCCGCGCTGCTGGGCCTGCTCCAACGGCAGTGCCGCGCCGGCGCGGACCCGCGATTCCACCAGCGCCAGCAGGCGCTCGGCACCGCGCCACTGGCGCTCGCCGATGGCCGCCCGCTCGCGCAGGGAAACGGCCTCCAGCCAGGCATTGGCCACGCCCGCCGTCACGCTCAAGCGCACCGTGTCGCGGTCGAACACGCTCGCTTGCAGGCTGGCGCTCGCACCCTCGCGATCGGCCCGCTGACGGCCCCAGAAATCGATTTCGTAGCTGGCCGCGAGCCCGGTCCCATAGGCCGTTCCCGCCACACTGGCGTGGCCATCGATCCGGCCTTCGCGGCTGGCGTTCAATTGGCCCGTCAGGGCCGGCCATGACGCCGCACCCGCCGCCCGTGCCACCGCTTCGGCCTGCCCCACCCGGGCCACCGCCGCCGCCAGGTCGTGGCTTTGCGCCCGGGCACGTTCGACCAGTGCGTCCAGTTCGGCGCTGCCGAAGCTTCGCCACCAGTCCTCCTGGACAGCGCCCGCCGCACCTGTCGCCAGGCCGGCCGCCACCCACTGAGCGGGCAGCGCCGGCACGGTCATGTCTGCCGGTCGTGTGTCCACCGCACAACCCGAGGCCAGCAGCGCACTGGCCATGGCCAGCACAGAGACTTTCATCTGCATCGTCATTCCCCCGCCAGCGCGACGACTGGATCCAGTCGCGCCGCCGTCCGTGCTGGCATGAACCCGAACACCAGGCCTGTGGCCACCGCGCTGCCGAACGCCAGCAGGATGGCCGAGGCGGAGAACACCATCGGCACGCTCCAGGCCACCAGCACCGCGCCGATCACCAGCCCGATCACCACGCCCACCGTCCCGCCCACCATGGTCAGCAGCACAGACTCGGTGATGAACTGGCGCAAGATGTCGCGCTGGCGCGCGCCGGTGGCGATGCGGATACCGATCTCCCGCGTGCGGTCCTTGACCGTCATCAGCATCACGTTCATGACGCCGATGCCCCCCACCACCAACGACACCGCCGCGATCAGGCTGAGCATGAGGGTCATGGAGTCTTTGGCCTCCGCCTCGGCCAGCAAGCGAGCGGCCGAGTTGTAGACGTAGAAGTCCTCGCGCCCATGGCGCTGGCGCAAAAGCGCCTCAATGGCTTTCTGCACGCTGTGCACGCTGCCCGAATCGGCCGCCTGCACCACGGTGTAATGCGGGTCGAACCGGCGGCCAACGGGGAACAGCCGCAGGATGCCGGAGCGGTAAGGCACCAGCACGACGTCGTCGCGGTTGTGGCCGGTGCTGTCGGCGCCCTTGATGCTCATCACCCCCACCACCATGAACGGTGTGTTGCCGATCAGCATCTGCTGTCCCACGCCGGAGCCCTCGCCAAAAAACCGCTCGCGCACCTTGTCACCGATCACCACCACCGGGGCCAGATCGTGGTCCTCGGCGCGCGTGAAGAAGCGCCCTTCGGCCACGGGCCAGTCGTGGATCTCGGGCCAGGCATCGGTGGCGGCGATGGTGTCGGCTTCCCAGGCCACATTGCCATAGCGCACCATGGCCGGGTCCCGGGCCATGGGCATCACCCGTGTCACACCGGGCAGCTTTTCCATGGCCGCGACCTCTTCGAGCGTCACGACCCCCACCGGCCCGCCGCCCTGTGGCGAGCGGTTGCCGACATACATCAGGGTGACGCCCATGGACCCCATGCGGGCCACCACCTCCTCGCGCGCGCCCATGCCGATGGCCAGCATCACGATCACCGAGACCACGCCGATCACAATGCCCAGCAGGGTCAGCGCCGTGCGCGAGCGGTGCGTGCGCATGGACCGCCAGGCCGAGCGAAAGGCCTCCCTCAGGTCGGCCGCCCACGGCGTGCCCCGGTCCTCGCGTGCGAGCGCGGTGTCGGGCACCGGCTGGGCCGCCAGCGCCTGCGCACCCGCGGGCTGCGTCAGGCTGTCGCCGACGATCTGGCCGTCCCGAATCTCCACGATCCGCTGCGCCTGCGCGGCCACCTCGCGATCGTGGGTGATCAAGATGATGGTGTGGCCCGCGTCCGCCAGTTCGTGCAGCAGCGCCATCACCTCGGCGCCGCTCTTGCTGTCCAGCGCGCCGGTGGGTTCATCGGCGAGGATGATGCGGCCTCCGTTCATGAGCGCCCGCGCAATGGACACCCGCTGCTGCTGCCCCCCCGAGAGCTGGGCCGGGCGCAAGTGCATTTTGTCCGCCAGACCCAGGCGCGCGAGCAGCGCCGCCGCACGTGCCGAACGCGCCGCCTCGCCCATGCCCGCGTAGATGGCCGGCATTTCCACGTTCTCGTGCGCGCTGTCGGTGGCAATCAGGTGGTAGCCCTGAAACACAAAACCAAAGGCTTCCCGGCGCAGCCACGCGAGCTCATCGGCACCGAGTTCGGCCACATCCAGGCCATTGAAGCGGTAGCACCCTTCGCTCGCACGGTCCAGGCACCCCAGAATGTTCATCAGTGTCGACTTGCCCGAGCCCGACTGCCCCACGATGGCCACGAACTCACCGGCGTGGATGCGCAGATCGACGCCGTGCAAGACCTCGACCTCGGGCTGGCCGGAGAGCCCGCCGCCAAACCGCTTGCGCAGGCCCTGCAGCTCGATCAGCGGGATCACCGCTGCCGCCGGACGCGCCTGGGCTTCGCTCACCACCGGAACCTCCTGAAGCCAGCGGCGGCGGGAGCTTCGCCCACAATGATCTGGTCACCCGCCTTCAGGCCTTCCAGCACCTCGGCCTGGAGCCGGTCCCGCCGCCCCAGGCGCACCCGACGCACCTCGACCACGGGATCGGGTGACGCCTCGGCCAGCACCCTGGCCTCCCATTGGTCGGCCAACCCTTCCACCGGATGAAACGCCGCCACGGGCACCGTCAACACATCCTGCGCGGACGCCGTCACGATGTTCACCTGGGCGGTCATCTGCGGCATCAGCACACCGTCGGCGTTTTCCACATCGAACAACACGGTGTACTGCACGGCCTTGGTGCCTGCGGCGGGCGGCTCACCGTCCTTGGCCGCCCCCGACCCCGGCGGGGAAGGCAGCACCTGGCGCACCGTGCCGTTCCAGCGCTGACCGCGCCCCTGGGGATCCGCCCCCAGGGTGGTGAAGTAGGCGGGTTGCCCGGCTTTCACGAGCCGGATGTCGGCCTCCGACACATCCGTCCACACGGTCATGCGCGCCAGGTCCGCAATGCGCAAGACCGTCGGCGTCTGGTAGGTGGCGTTGAGCGTCTGGCCCTCTTTGACCTCCAGGCTGGTCACCGTACCGGCCATCGGGGCATAAATGCGCGTGTAGCCCAGCCGGGCCTCGTCGGCGCGCAGGCTGGCCGCGGTCTGCGCGATGCCCGCTTCGTGCTGCGCAACCCGCGCCGCCGCCGATTTGAGCGTGGCAGCAGCCGTCTGCACGTCATCCAGCCGGGTGGAGCCGTCCTGCGCCATCTGCTCCTGACGGGCGTGCTGCAGTTGCGCCAGTTCCCACTGTGCGCGGGCATCGTCCAACTGAGCCCGCAAACCCGCCAGTTGCGCCCTGCCGGCCTCCACCGTGGCAGCAAAAACACTGGCGTCGATCTCGACCAGCAACTGCCCCTTCTCCACCACATCCCCAGCCTTGGCATGCAGCCGCGTGACCTGGCCAGAAACCTGCGCGCCCACATCCACCGAATGCAACGGTTGCAAGGTTCCAATGGCTGCCACACTGGCCTCGATACGGCCGGATTGAACCGGCGCCGTTTGCCATTGCGGGAGCGGCGGCGGGCGCCACCAGAGCCACCCCATCACCAGCACACCCACCATCAGGGCGAGCAAAACCCCGCCGGTCCACCGCCGGCGTTGAACAGCGTGTGCAACCATTACTTCGTGACCTCGAAACTGAGTGTGGCGGTGTGGCGAACGTCGTCGTATTTCTGACCGTTCAGCGTCACCGAGCCGTTGTTGACACGCGCCGTCACTTCCAGCACGTACAAGCCGGGAAAGGCGGGGTTGAAGCTCACGGTGCCGTCCTTGGCCGGCGTGAGCGTGCGGTGCCAGCCTTCACTGGTATCCACGTTCACCTGGCTGGCTGCCACGGGCCTACCTTTGAAAACGAGCCGGAAGGTGTTGCCGTTGGGCTCGGTGGGCACCAGTTCGAGGTCGTTGACGGCCTGGGTTTCGGTGCGGCCCCAACGGGCCTGGTAATGGGTGAGCACCCCATCAGCGCCGGCACGCGTGGCCGTGAAGCGCGAGTCGCTCCCCGACGCCGGCGCAAAAGCCCGGTGGTTCGCGCTGTTCTGGAGCGGCACCACCGCCCCGTCGGGGGAGACGGCCCTGGCATCCACCAGGGTCGGCCAGGAAGCCAGCGGCTTGCCCAGTTCGCCGGCATAAACCCGCACCTGACCGTCACCGGACTGCAGCCACAGGTAATCGGCGCGTGCAGGCATCGACACGGCGAGCCACAAGCATGCCAACGCAGCCAGACGCTGCGCATTGTGGCGGATAGCGATTGTTTTCATGATCAGAATTCCTCTCCTGCCAATACCTCGGTCCACCCAGGGTTCATGGTCCTGTTCAAGGACGCAGTGCCTGAACGAGCCGGCGGGCGTTGCCTTCAATCTCCGACACCGGGTCTTCCCCAGCCGTTTCGACCACCACGACGGTTGCCCCCGCCGCTGTCACGGCGCGCGCCAGTTCCGGCGCCAGCTCCTCGTGATGCAACACGACGGCCACCTGCTCGCGGCGAATCACACGGGTCAGTGCATCGGCATCGATGTTCTCGGCCACCCTGACCGGCTCCAGGTTGAAGCCTGCCACGAAGTGGTCCAGGCGCGGCGACAGCGAAATCACCGCCACGTTCGGCGCGCTCAGCAGGTCACTCTCGGTCTTGGCCGACAGGGCCACCAGCCGTTGCTTGAGCGCCGCCAGGTTGCGCGCCACCGCCGGCGCCGCCCCCGGTACCAGCCGCTCCATTTCGCCCCCCACGATGTCCGCCATGCGGCCCAGGTTCACCGTGTGCAGCCAGGGATAGGAGCCGATGTCGGCGCCGGGCTGCAACGCCAGACCGGGCAGTGCGCCATCCACTGGCCGTGCGGCGTCGATCTCGACGACACGGATGTTCGTGCGGCGTGCCAGCGGGTACAGCGGGTCCTGCGGCCACAGCGAACGCAAACCGATGGCCGCGTCAGCGTCGGCGGCCACCTTCGCCAGCGCGGCCGCGCCGCGCCCTTCAAAGTAAGCCACCTGCCGCGCCGGAGGCAGTCTGGCGGGCGCTGCGCGCACGACCTCGATCCCGCTGCCCTGCGCCAGTTGCGCCGACAGCGCGTGCACCACCGGGTGCGAGGTGAGCACACGGCTCTTCGTGGCCGGCTCGGCAGCCGAAGCGGCCCCGCTGGAAAACGCCGCAGCGGCAGCGAGACAGACAAACAGACGGCGCTTCACGATGGCATTCCTCTCAAACTCGGCACCAGGCCGCGCACCAGCGTGGCCAGCAGAAACGCACCGCCAGCCACCAGGATGATGGCGGCGCCCGAAGGCAGCGGCAGTGCAAACTCGATCGGCAGCAGGATCCCGGCCTGCGTGCTCAACGTGGCGATCAGCACGCTGAGCCAGAAGAACCCCCGCAGCGACTGGCTCAGCAGCCGCGCCGCTGCGGCCGGAATGACCAGCAACGCGCCCACCAGGATGGCCCCGATCACCTTGACCGACGCCACCGTGACCACGGTCACCAGCACCACGAACAGATAGTCCATGGCCTTGACCGGCACGCCGCGCACGGCCGCCAGTTGCGGGTTGAAACTGGCCAGCATCAGCCGGTTGTAGTTGGGCAGGGTCAGCGCCAGCGTGAGCAACGACACCACGACCAGCACCAGAAGGTCCTGGCTGTTGACCGTGAGCACGGAGCCGAACAGCACGTTCTCCAGAATGTGGATGTTGATGCGCCCCGAGAGCACCAGCAGCAGGCTGGCCCCCAGCGCGAGCGAGATCGACAGGAACACGCCGATCAGCGTGTCGGGCGTAAGCCCGGTGCGGTTGCGCAGGTAGTTCAGGCCGATGCCGAAGAGCAGGCAGTAACCGAACAGCGCGCCGTAGGGCCCTGTGTAAGGCTCGCCCAGCAGGATGCCGATGGCGACGCCGGTCAGCGCCGAGTGGCCCACGGCCTCGGAGAAGAAAGCGAAGCGCTTGACCACGACCAGCGTGCCCAGGCCGCCCAGCACCGGGCCAATGACCAGGCCCGCCAGCACGGCGTTGACGACGAAGCCGTAGGTGAACACCTGCGGCAGCGCACCCGCCTCGGCCCAGCCCTGGATGGCGATGCGCAGGGTGTCGATGGCGTTCATGCGAGCGCCTCCTCGGCCCGCACCGGCTGGGGCGACGGCGCGGCCGGCGGTGCGACGGGCGCACGCGGCCGTGTGGAGAACAGGTCGAGCAGCGCCTCGGGCGTCAGCACCTCGGACGGCGGCCCACTGAACAGCACCTGGCGGTTCAGGCCGGTCACGCTGTCCGCCAGGCGGGCCACCGCCTGCAGATCGTGCTCGATCCACAGCACGGTGACACCGGCCTGCCGGAAGTCGGCCAAAAGCTGTTCAAACACCTGCACGCCCGCCTCATCGAGCGCGGCCAGCGGTTCGTCGAGCACCAGCAGCGCCGGCATCGGCACCATGCCCTGGGCCAGCAACACACGCTGGCGCTCCCCCCCCGAGAGCGCCCCCATGCGGCGACGGCGCTTGTCGGCCATGCCCACGCGCGCCAGGGCCTCGCCGATCTCGCGCGAGCGCAGTGCCGAGAAACCCAGGAACGCCGGCTTGCGCTGCGTCATGGTGGCCATGAAATCGTCCACCGTCAGCGGCAGGCCGGCGTCGAAGGCCAGCGCCTGCGGCACGTAGCCGACCGTGCCGACAGCCGTGCCCGGCCACTCGATCTTGACGGCGCCTTCGTGCGGCGTCTGCCCCAGCAGGGTCTTGACCAGCGAGCTCTTGCCCGCCCCGTTGGGGCCCACCAGCGCGTGCACGCTGCCGGGCGCCACATGCAGCGACACCTCGCGCAGCACCGCCGTCTGGCCCAGCCGCAGCGAAACGCGTTCGAGCGTGATGGCGGGACCTGTCATGCCCAAGGCCCTCACGCCCCGGCCTCCTGGATGGCCCTGACCACGGTGGCGAGGTTGTGCGCCGTGTCCTTCTCGAATTTGTCTTTCGTGTATTCGCCGTAGGAAATGTGGGTCAATGCGTACAGACGCACCCCGGTTTCGCGGCGAATCGTGTCGACATAGGTGGAGGGGAAATCCACCTCGGAGAAGATCACCTTCACATCCAGATTGCGCAGCATGTCGATGGTGGCCTTGAGCTGCGCGGGGCTGGGGTCGATACCGTGCGCCGGCTCGACGACAGCAGTCACTTCCAGACCGAATTCGCGCAGCAGGTAGTCGTAGGCGCCGTGGATGGTCGCCACGCGCAGGCTGGCGCCCGGCGCCTTGGTCAATTGCGCCAGCGCGTCGGCGCGCAGCTTGCGCAGTCTTTGCGTGTAGGCGCGCGCGTTGGTGCGGTAGGTCTCGGCGTTGGCCGGGTCGAGCTTGCCCAGTTCGCGAGCGATGGTGTTGACCTGCGCGATCGACGCGGCCACCGACAGGAAGGTGTGCGGGTTGACGACCTGTCCCGATGTGTCCTTGCCACGGCCGGCCGCGCCCACGGCCGCCAGCAGTGGCACCTGGGCGTTGGCTTCGATGACCGGCAGCTTGGGTTTGCTGCTGGCCGCGATCATGCGGTCGGCAAAGTCATCGTGGCCCACCCCGTTGAGCACGACCACGTCGAGACTGCCGATGCGCTGAATGTCCTCGGCACGCGGCTCGTAAGCATGCGGGTTGAAACCCGCCGGGATCAGCGGCACCACGTCGGCCTTGTCGCCCACGATGTTGGTGACATAGCTGTAGTAGGGATGCAGGGTGACGCCGACACGCATGCGCCCGGCGGCCTGCGCCGACATGGGAGACAACATCAGCAGGCCGGACAAAGACAGGCCGGCTTGCAGCAGACGGCGACGTTGGAACTGTGTGGTCATGGGCAACTCACGCAAAGGAAGGGTGGCGCTGTGACAAAACAGCGGAAAAGAATGGAAACGGTCGAAGATCGCGCGCGGCGCTAGCGCCGCTGCCGCGTCACGCCGGCATCGAAACGGGCGGCGATCTGGCGCCAGCCCGCCCGGGTCAGCCCGGCATCGTCCAGCGCCGAGGGAGCGGCGGCCGCTGTGCGGTGGAACCACACATCCGGCTCGCCATGGGCCTCATCCGCCGTGCTGCCGGTGCCGTGACCATGCCGGTCTTCGGCGCCCTCGGCCCCCGGCGGCACCACACGCATCAGCAGCGAACCGGCGACCTCGGTGTCAGCACTCAACCCCACGTAGGCCCTGGCCGCCCCGTCTGTCTGCAGCGTCCAGGTGTGGCCGCCGCGCCGCGCGCTGCTCGGGTCCTGCACGAACGGCGGCAAGCCCCACTCGGCCAGCGCCGCCACCGTGGGCACCGCGTCCGCATCGCCTCTGTCGGCCTCGATCTCGTCCAGCGCCACGCGCAGATCGGCATACAGGCCCTGCTCGGCCGGCGACAGGTCGCGCCGAGCGTCCACCTGGTGCGCAGCCACGCCCTGGCTCACATCGCGGGTGGCACGCAGCGACACCACCGTACCGGCCACCGCGAGGATGAGCGCACAGGCGGCCAAGACCACGGTGGTCTCGTGACCCGCCCCCGCGGGGCGCACAACCTGCACCGTCGCGCCCGCCGCCGTCATTTGGGCGCTGCCCCGGTGGGGATTTCCGCGTGATCGACTTCGACGATGTGGCCTGGGCCGGCATCGAACAGCACGAAAAATTCGCCTTTGGGCTTCTTGAAGCTCAGGGTGGAGTCTTTGCCCAGCTTGCCCGCCGCCAGCACCTTGTCGTCATAGCCGACCACGTCAAGCTTGACCCCCGGCGCCAGACTGCCGTCGGAAAATCCCCCGCGGCAGACGATGGTGTCGGCCGACACCTGCTTGCATTCGATCACCGGGTTGTGCGCCCAGGCCGCACTGCCCGCCAGCAGCACCATTCCCACCAGGGTCTGTCCGGCCCAGCGGGCGCTCTGATTCCTACGGTTCATGTCATTTCCCTTCTCGTGCGGTAAACCAGGCCACCGTCGCCGGTGACACATCCCCCATGCGCACCGATGTCTGGTGCGTATCGCCGTTCTTGCCCACCACCGTGAGCCACAGTTCACTGTCTGCCGTGGTGTTGGCCGGCAACTGGATCAAGACCGATCGGTCCCAGCGCATCCCCCCCAGCACGATGCCCGGCGCGCGCAGCGAACGCGGCTTGTTCACTTTCAAGTAAGCGGCGCGAATCTGTTCATCGCACTCGGAACAGAAGCGCACGTGGTAGGACTTCATGGGGATGTCCATGGCCACCAGTTCGGGCACACGCTGTTCGCTCTCGGCCAGGCGAAACGTCCATGGCCCCACCTGGCCGGCAACCGCGTCGTCCCGCATCAGCGGCTTCACCGAGGTGGCCGCCAGCGCCAGCCCATAGACGACCGGGACGGCGGCCAGCAGCGCCAGCACCGTCCAGCGCCGGCGCGCACCCATGGGCACAGGGGACAACGTTGGCTCACCCTTCTTGGGCTGGCGCGCATGATGCGCACGAGCGGTTGGCTGCCAAGGCCATTTGGGCAGTCCAAACACCAGCGCCAGCGCCGCAATGCTCAGCCAACCCAGCCAGAGTGCGATGCCCACACCCACGTCCATGTAGGTGATACCCAGCGCCAGCGAAAGCGCCAGCAGCCCCCACCCCACCGCGCGCGCCACATGCCGAACCGGCGGCGCCGGCAAACGCCGCAGCAGGTGTTCTGCATGGCGCTCCGTCGCCAGGGCCAGTGCAAAGAACCCGAGCACGCTGATCACCAGAATCGTCAGGTGCACAGCCATCATGCCGCCCCCCCACTCTTGAGCCACCAGGCCAGCATCGAGAGCACCAGCGTGCCGAGGACCATGCCTGCCCAGGCCCGCTTGAGGCTGGATGTGTGGATCACCCAGATCACCGCCACGGTGTAGATCGCAAAACTCAGCATGGTGGCCCACAGGACGGCCTGGGCTTTGGGAGCCGGCCAAAGCAGGCTCAGCAGAACCGTGGCGGCCGAGGCCAGCGCGTACCCCCCGAGGGCGGCCGCAGCGACCCGCGAAGCCACTCGCCAGCGGTAGCCCGCGGTGAGCACCCCTTTCTTGGCCATGGTCGTGCTCATGCCGCCCCCTCTTCCAGCGCCGTGCCAGCCATGGGGACAGGCTGGGGTCGGGCCGGCACGGTCAACCGGCGCTGCACCTTCACCGCCATCATGGCCAACAAGGCAGCCATGCCCCACATCGTCAGGTCGAAACCCGCCAGCACCCAATCGCCAGCCGGCAGCGTCTTGCCCAGGTGCTTGTCGGTGGTCAGCGCATTCAGCACGGGCACCAGGGCGTAGGCAGCGCAACTGCCCCACAGCAATTCGACCCAGGCGCGCGCCAGCGGCCTCGACAACGCATAGAACAGTGCGCCCAGCCAGACGGCAAACAGGCTGTGAAATTCCCACGCCCCCCGATCGGCCAAATCGATCGGCAACAACCGGTTGGCCCAGAAGTACGCAGCCACCGCCAGCGGCAGGCCGGCAATGGTGGCCACATTCAGGGTTTCCACAAGGCGCACGCCCAAGTCCTCAGCCCCCTCGCGGCCACTCGCCAGATGGTGCTTGCGGCGCTTGACCGTCCAGAGCACCAAGCCTGTGCCGATCATGGCGCAGCCCAGCAAACCGGCCACAAAGTAGACCCAGCGCCCCCACACGCCCGCAAACAGCCCTTCGTGCAGGTTGAACAGCACACTCTGCGTCAGACCCGCCTCGCCGCCGGTGCGGGGCTCTGGCGGCAATGCTTCACCCGTCTGTGCATCGAAACGCATGTGGGGCGCATTCCAGAAATCCAGCGACCCGCCGTAAACGCGGTGGACAGTGACGGTCTCCGGCTGGCCCTCGAAAGCTGCCACCTCGACGGAACGCACGCTGCCCGCCCCCCATTCACCCTCGGCCTTGGCCACCAGGGGGGCCAGCTTCGCCGCCGGCCGTGTGATCGCCAGCTTGACCTTGTTGCGATCAAACAGCTCGTCGTAGAACGCCTCCTCGCTCTGCGGATCGCTGCCGTACAGCACATCGCGCCCCGCCGGCATGTAGGTGAACAGGAAGAACACCAAACCGCTGTAGGTGATCATCAGAAAGAACGGCAGCGCCATCACGCTGACGGCGTTGTGCGCATCGAGCCACGAACGCTGCCCCTTGCCGGGACGGAACGTGAAGAAGTCCTTGAAGATTTTCTTGTGGGTGATCACACCGCTGACGATGGCCAGCAGCATCAGCATGGTGCAGACACCGACGATGTAATAGCCCCAGGTGTACGGCACGTAGTGCAGGGCGTAGTGCATGCGGTAGAGCCCGTGACCACCCGCGGTGTCGCGCGGTTCGGGGCCGGCAGCGGCCAGGTCGCCGGAAACGGGATCGAGCTGCTCACTGCCCGTGGCACCGAAGTCGTGCCCCTCCGGGGGAACCTCTTCCCAGCGGATCGAAAAATCCTGCCAGCCCCGCGGCGCCAGCGATTCGTGCGGCAGCGTGATGCGCCAGTTGGCCGCGCCCGGCGCCACCTGCTCCAGGCGGTCCAGCGCCAGCCCCAGCATGCGCTCGGTAGCCACCGCATCGGAGGGGGTTTTCTGCACCAGCGGACGCTCAGGCTGCATCCAGCGCGTGATCTCGTACTGGAAGTAGCCAGCCGTCCCTGTCACAAACACAAAGAACAGCACCCAGCCCACGATCACACCGCTCCAGGTGTGCAACCAGGCCATGGATTGGCGAAGCGACGAATGCATAAACAAAAACTCCGTTTCAAGGACGCAGAGCCACAGGCTGCATGCGCGGCCCGCTACCGTCTCGCGTCAAAGAGGCCACCGCCTTGAGCGCAAACGCGCCCGGCCGGGCCGCCGTGATCACCACCCGCGTCGGCGCCAGCATCCGCTCCAACGCCTCGCGCGGTTCGTAGACACCGTGCACCGCCGCGGAACGCTGATCTCCACCCGGGACGTCATCGGGAAAAAGCACCTGGGACTGGGTCTGCAGGCCGAAGGCACGCAACGCCGCCAGCAAAGGCTGAGAAGGAATGCTGACCTGCACCCGGCGCTCCATCGCGGGCTCCGGTTGCATCGGCTGCGAAGCCGATGCCCCCTGGGCAACCGCCGGCCAGGCACACAAACCCAGGCCCGCTGCGACGGCCGCAGAGACCAAGCCCGATCCCATCCACCGGGTCACTGGCCCCGCCTTGCCACCCCATTGACTCTGTCCCATGCCCCTTCTTTCGTCATGAGCACCAGGCACGAGAAACGCGGACCCCAAGTTCACGACCCGCACGAACACGGGAGACCAAGGGGCGCCAGCCATCTTGCGTACCCGGCATACACCGGATGTGTGGCTGTTGGCGGGGACAGGACCGATGTCCTGGGAGTCCTTGGCTGGCAGCCCAGGCCCGCCCAGATTGGCGAGCCCTCATAAGGAAGAACGGAAAAGCGCCCAAACATGGAACCCGTCCGCCCAATTTTTTTCCGTCAACGGCCGATCGCGCGCCCTCAGCGCCAAGGACACTTTGCCCCACGGCCGCTGCCAGCGCTGCATCAGCTGGGTTCGGTGCGCGCAGTCCCCGGCTGCCAGGGGGCATGCCGAAAGGGGATGAACAAAGACGTGGGCCTGGAACTGAGCGGGCGCCATCTCACCGCGTGGGAGAACCTGTCAGCCGGCCATGTCCTCAACCGCCTTCAGAACAGGCAGCGGCTGTTGCCCTTCGGCTCAGCGCCGCGCAATGCGCCAACTGCCGTCCGCCAGGCGGTCGACCCGCACCGGCACCACGTCGGGCAGGGCCTGGATGAAATCCTCGGGCGACTGGACAGCCAGGAACCCGGAGATGGGCACTGACTTCAAATCGGCCCCCGCCACCACCACCGGTTGCCCCAGATAGGTGGCCAACTCCTGCGCGACTTCCTCCAATGGTGTCCGGCTGAAATGGACCTGGCCCGAACGCCAGCTTCCCACGGTTTCCGGCGCCAGGCTCAGGCTTCGATACCGTCCGGAAGATGGGTCAATGCCCACACCGCTCCCCTGACGCAGCAACAGCACCGCACCCGCCGGCTCGCGATGATCCGGCCGGACTTCCACCCGCCCTTCCAGCACCTTGACGACCAGTTGAGGCGGCGCGGCACGAACATTGAAGGCCGTCCCGACCACACGCACCCGGCTCGGACCGCTGTCAACCGTGAAAGGCCGATCCGCATCAGCAGCCACCTGAAAAAAAGCCTCTCCGCGGTTCAAAACCACTTCCCGCCGGCGCGGGTAGAAACGCACCCTCAGCGCGCTGGCAACGTTCAGGTCGATGCGCGAGCCATCCGGCAGATCGAGCGTGCGGGTTTCGCGCCCCCCGGTGGCGATATCGAGGCTGTAGTTGGCCGTCGCATCCCAGCGCTGCCAGCCACCGGCGACCAGCGCAACGCCGGCCACGGCGAGCGCAGGGACCAGAAACCCCCGACGCGAAAAAGACAGCGGGAAAGGCGTCCAGGCCGCCCTCTCGCCACGCGGAGCGTCAACGGGCGCAGGTCGAGGGTTCTGTCCAGAGACGGGCGCATCGCCATGCGCACCCGAGGCTCGCAAACGGGGCGCCTTGAGCAGGTCGGCCTGCTGCCAGGTGCTGTCCAGCCCCGCCATGATCTCCCGGCGTACCGGGTCGGCCTCAAGCCAGACCTCCAGCGCCCGCTCATCGCTGCTCGTCCAGCCAGGCTGCAGGCGACGCACGTACCAATCCGCAGCCTGCTCGTGCAGCGCCAGCAGCGCATCCAGCGTCAACCCTTCGGGCAGGGGCCTGTATGTCATGCCCCGCCCTCTTCGTCCTCGCACCCACCACAGGCGCGGCCGTTCGCGGCCTGTGCCTGCCGCATCTGCTCGCTGCTGGCATAGACGACTCGCACCTGGCAATACGCCAATGCCCTGCTCAGATGCTTGACCGCCATGCGCGTGGAAATGCCCATGCGCCCGGCGGTCTCGTCCACCGTGTAGCCTTCAATGCGGTGCAGCAGGAACGCCTCGCGCTGGCGTGCCGGCAGCTCCCGCAGCGCTTCGTCGAGGCGGTTCATCATCTGCTGGCGGTCGGCCTGCGCCGCCGTGTGGTCGCCGTCGGTCTGCAGGCCTGACTCTTCGTGCTCGGCATCCAGCGACACACGCTGGAGACGCTCGCGGTCGGCACTCTTTCGCCAACCGTCGATGGCCACATTGCGTGCCGCGCGGCGCAAATAGGGCTGCTCTTCGGCGAGAGGAATGGATTTGCCCGCAGCGGCCAAACGCACGAACACCTCTTGCGCGGCATCGTCCACCTCAGCCGGTGACCCCAGGTAGCGCCGCAGCATGCGCGCCACCGGCAGGCGCCAGCGCTCGTAGAGGCCGGACAGCTGGCCATTGTCCAGTGCCAGATCCCGCTTCACGCCCGATACGCCCTGGCAAGAGGCCGTGCCACGACGCCCCCCCGCCCCTTCAAGGGCCAAGAAGCAGCGTGGGGCGAGCGAGATGAGGTGACCATGACGGCGCTTATTTTACTGAGAACAATTCGCATCCATCAACTGGCTATGAAAAATGTTCCCAGTCTCCCGCATGCGAGCGCCGCGTCGCCCGTTGAGCCCCCTGGCGCAGCCCCATCCACCACGCGAGAGCGCGCGACTTGTATCTTCATATCTGACTGGCGCGGTAGAGTGTGGCCGCCGTTGAGGCGGCCAGACCGGCCCGTGCAGTTTGGTAGCGGCTGGGGTGATCGAGC
>NZ_BSPB01000062.1:0-17542 GCF_030160815.1 Hydrogenophaga electricum
CACCGCCTTCGGGAATGCGGCGGTTGAGGCTGGCCGCGCCGTAGGCGTTGAAGGTTTCGCCGTGGAGGCCGAAGTGGTGCGCACTGACCTGGGCCAGCGTGCCCCCGAGGGAGTGGCCGGTGACCGTGACCGGGCCGGCGGGAAAGTCTCTGCGCCTGTCCTGATCGGCAATCTCCAGCGCCTTGCCGGTCAGAGCGATCGCATCGTTGGCTTGCGAATTGGCACGGTTGAACACCATGCCTGCATCGGCGAGAACGCCGTCCTTGAACGCTTCGCGGTCGAACTCGGTGCCCCGGTGGGCGACGACCATCTCGCCGGTGTCCACTCTTTGGTAGACCGTGCCCTGGTAGCCGGTCTTGGGGTTGTCGACATGGGCGCGGATGAGGTACTGGATGCCGCCAACGGTGGTTTTGGGGGCCGTGTCCCGATTCAGAAACACACCGGGCCTCTGCGGCTTGTACACATCGTCGGCCAGGTTGGCGTAGTCCTGACTGGAAACGCTCATGGCTTCGCCCTCACTGTGGCCGAGATCGAGAAGAGGTTGCCGCGGAAGGCGGCAGAGAAGCCATCAGGATTTTGCCTGCCAGGATTGTCGCCACCAATGGGTAAGGAGGGGTAGTCGCCCTTCCAGTAATACCGCTTGTCCTGGCCACCGTCGCGCCAGGCTTTTTTGTCCAGGTCGAACGAATAGTTGGTCTCGACTTCTGCACCCGTGGCTTTGAACCCCACCGTCACGCCGATCAGCTCCCAGTGGCAAACCCCTTTGCCGTAGTAGTCCTCGTCGAGCAGGCCGTCGCGGTAGAACGTAGCACGGTAGTGGGTGGTGTCGATCTGCTCCGCTGCCAGCAGAATCATTTTGGTGGGCTGGCTGCGCGTGCCGGCCCACTCGCTGGTCACGAAGTTGCAGTTGAAGGACTGGTAGTGCGCAGCCCCCCCAAAGCGTGCGAACGGCCCAGGCGCATCGTGCAGCTCGAACACCACCTCGAAGCCCTCCTGGGGCGATGGGTTGACCCGCCAGAGGTGTTCCTGTGCCGACTTGTCGTTCTTGGCCGCGCCGGTGGCGCTGGCGGTACCGGGCGCGGGGCCGGCGGAATGGGTGGGTTGGCAGGCCATCAGCGCCCCCCACAGACACAGGGTGCCCAGCAGCCGCCACGCGCGGCTCCGAACCATGACCGGGACTTCATGCACACACACCTCCTTGAATCTTGTTGCGCCGCAGTTTAGCCGCAGCAGGGCCGACCGGAGGGGCACCAGGCAGGGCGCTTTGCGTACCATGCTGGCTTTTCGCCGGATTCTCTTGCGCCATGAACCTGCCCCTCGATGTCACCTCGGTCACCCACAGCGTGCAGCTGGCGGTGGCGCCCGTGTTTTTCCTGACCGCGGTGGCCGGCATGATCAGCGCCGTGGCGGGCCGGCTGGCGCGCATCATCGACCGGGCGCGGGTGCTGGAAGACAAGGTGAGGGCGAGTGCGGATCAGGAGGTGATTGATCGCCTGTTGGTGGAGCTGACCCTGTTGCGCAAGCGCGGGCGCATCGCCAACTTCGCCATCGGTTGCCTGGGTCTGTGCGGGTTCTTCATCGGCGTGACCATCGTCTCGCTGTTCCTCGGGCAGGCCTGGGAAATGCAATGGCCACAGATCGCGGTCGGCTGCTTTCTGCTGGGGGTGCTGTCGTTCCTGGTGGCTTTGGGCGCGTTCATGTGGGAGACCGTGCTGGCCACGCACCTGCTGAATTTCAAGGTGCTGGAGATGGGGAGGGAATTCCGGCCAGGGGGGGCGTCGACACGTCGGTAGTCTGTCGGCTGGCCGGTCCAGCAGGGCACTGCCTCTGAACGGCGGGCCTTATGAGAACCCCTTCGCCAGCGACTCGCGCAGAAAAACGACCAGCGCCTTGACCGCCAGCGGCACGTGGGCCGCGTAAGGCCGCACGGCGTAGATGCGATCGGCGAACGAGCCGACGGGGGTCCAGCCCGGCAGGACCTCGACCAGTTGGCCGGTCTGCAACGCCGACTGGGCACTGAAGTCCGGCAGCAGCGCGACGCCCAGTCCGGCCAGAGCGGCGTCGCGCAGGGCTTCGCTGTTGTTGGCGCTCAGGGTGCCTGCGATCTGTACCGTGACGCGCTCCCGACCGTCCTTCTTGTGGCGGGGCTCCAGGGTCCAGGCGGGCCGCTCCTGCGGGCGCGGGTAATGCAGGCAGTTGTGGGCGGACAGATCCTTTGGCCGCTGCGGCGTGCCGGCACGATGCAGGTAAGCCTGGCTGGCGACGAGCACGGAGCGTGTGGTGCACAGCTCCGTCGCAACGTGGGTGTCGGGCGGGTGCGCGGTGTGGCGGATCGCAAGGTCGAAGCCCTCGGTGGCGAGCGAACTCAGGCGGTCGGAGAGATTGAGCTCGATGCGCACCCGCGGGTACTGGTGCAGGAAACCGGGCAGCAGCGGCACGATCTGCTGGCGCGCCAGGGCCACCGGCGCGGTCACGCGCAGCAGCCCTTGCGGCGCTTCGGCCAGATCGCGAACCTGGGCAAAACTCTGCGCGATCTGATCGAAGGCCGTGCGGGTCTGGTCGACCAGCCGCTGGCCGGCTTCGGTCAGGCGCACGCTGCGCGTGGTGCGCTGCACGAGGGGCACGCCCGCGACCCGTTCGAGGTCGGCCATGCGCTGGCTCATGGCCGCCTTGCTCACGCCCAGGTGGGCGGCGGCGGCGGTGTAGCTGCCCTGTTCGGCCAGCACGGTGAGCCAGTGGCAGTGGCTCCAGAGGTCGGCCATCTTCTGGGGATTCATGGGGTTGATTGTTCATCAGAATGAACAATCATTTCAAGGTTCCGATCTTGTACCGGGCCGGGCTGCTTTCTAGACTGCGGGCATTCATCCACAGGAACCCCGCATGAACGCCCGTCACCCCGCCGTCGCCGACATTCCCCATTACATCGGTGGCGCCCGCAGCGCCGGCACGTCCGCCCGTGCTCAGGACGTGACCAACCCGGCCACCGGCGCTGTCACCGGACGGGTGCCGCTGGCCAACGCGGCTGATGTGAAGGCCGCCGTGGCTGCTGCGCAGGCCGCCTTCCCGGCCTGGTCCGACACGCCGCCCATCCGCCGCGCGCGCGTGATGTTCAAGTTCCTGGAGCTGGTCAACCAGCACAAGGACGCGCTGGCGCACGCCATCACCGCCGAACACGGCAAGGTGTTCACCGACGCGCAGGGCGAAGTCGCCCGCGGCATCGACATCATCGAATTCGCCTGCGGCATCCCGCAACTGCTCAAGGGCGATTTCACCGACCAGGTCTCCACCGGCATGGACAACTGGACCATCCGCCAGCCCCTGGGCGTGGTGGCCGGCATCACGCCGTTCAACTTCCCGGTCATGGTGCCCATGTGGATGTTCCCGGTCGCCATCGCCGCCGGCAACACCTTCGTGCTCAAGCCCAGTCCGACCGACCCGTCGGCCAGCCTGATGATCGCCGACCTGCTCCAGCAGGCCGGCCTGCCCGACGGCGTGTTCAACGTGGTGCAGGGCGACAAGGAGGCTGTGGATGCTCTGCTGGTGCACCCCGACGTCAAGGCCATCAGCTTCGTCGGCTCCACCCCGATCGCCAACTACATCTACGAAACCGGCGCCCACCACGGCAAGCGCGTGCAGGCCCTGGGCGGCGCCAAGAACCACATGGTCGTGATGCCCGACGCCGACCTCGACCAAGCGGTGGACGCCCTGATCGGCGCGGCCTATGGTTCGGCGGGCGAGCGCTGCATGGCGATCAGCGTGGCGGTGCTGGTGGGCGACGTGGCCGACAAGATCGTCCCCAAGCTGATCGAGCGCACCCAGACACTGAAGGTGCTCAACGGCACCAACCTGGCGGCCGAGATGGGCCCCATCGTGACGGCCGCCGCGCATGCCCGCATCAGCGGCTACATCGACGCGGGCAAGGCCGAAGGCGCACAGTTGCTGGTGGACGGTCGCGGCTTCGACGGCAAGCAGGCCGGCGAAGGCTGCGACAACGGTTTCTGGATGGGCGGCACGCTGTTCGATCACGTGAAACCCGGGATGAAGATCTACCAGGAAGAGATCTTCGGCCCGGTGCTCAGCTGCGTGCGCGTGGCCGATTTCGGCGAAGCCGTGCAGTTGATCAACGACCACGAATTCGGCAACGGCACCAGTTGCTTCACCCGCGACGGCAACGTGGCGCGCGAATTCGCCCGGCGCATCCAGGTCGGCATGGTTGGCATCAACGTGCCGATCCCCGTGCCCATGGCCTGGCAGGGCTTTGGTGGCTGGAAGAAGAGTCTGTTCGGCGACATGCACGCGTATGGCGAAGAGGGCGTGCGCTTCTACACCAAGCAGAAGTCCATCATGCAGCGCTGGCCGGAGTCGATTGGCAAGGGCGCCGAGTTCGTGATGCCGACAGCGAAATAAAGCCACGCTGCCTCAGCGCTCGCCTGCCCATCAGCGACGAGGTCGATGTCTGGTGACTCATGGGCTTGGCTCCGAGGGACGTCGCGATCAATCAAAGCGGATGTTCGCGTCCTTGATGAGTTTGCGCCAGTGGGCCGTGTCGTTCTGGACGAACTTGCGGGCCTCGGCTGGCGAGGAGGTTTCCGCCATGCCACCGATGAGGGCGAGGCGCTTGGCCACCTGCGGCGACGTCATTCCCTCCCGGACCGCCTTGTTGAGCTTTTCGACCAACGGCTCCGGCAACTGGGCAGGCGCGATCAAGGCCATCCAAGGGGACACATCGAAGCCGGGGAAGCCTTGTTCTGCCACGGTGGCCACACCGGGTAGCAGGGCCGACCGAGCGGGCCCTGTGATGGCCAACGCCTTCAGGCGTTTGTCATTCACCATGGCGGCAGCGGCTGCCAGCGACGTCTCGAAGTAGAGGGGAACCTGCCCGCCAAGCAGGTCCTGGATGGCGGGGGCCGTTCCCTTGTACGGCACATGCACCATCTTCACACCCGCGCGGGCGCTCAGGTACTCACCGGCCAGGTGCGAGGATGTACCTGGTCCCGAGCTCGCGTAGGTGAGCTCGCCGGGATGGGCCTTGGCATAGGCGATCATTTGCTCCAGCGTGTCGAAAGGGGCGCCCGGGTGCGCGACCAGGGCGCCGACGACTTTGCCGAGCAGGGACACCATCGTGAGGTCGGTGTCCACGTTGTAGGGGGTTTTCTTTCCCATGGCCGGCGTGATGGACAGACTGCTGATGGGGCCGATTCCCAGGGTGTAGCCGTCCGCTGGCGCCTTGGCTACCAGGTCCGTGCCGATCACGCCGCCAGCACCGGCCCGGTTCTCCACCACGACGGGTTGTCCCAGGGCTTGGCTCAGCACATCGGCGGTGACCCGCCCGATGACGTCCACGGGGCCGCCCGGCGGAAAGGGAACGATCAACCGTAGGGGTTTCGACGGGTAGTTGTTCGTCTGGGCCATGGCGCCTTGCAGGAACAGCAGACCCAGGACCAGGCCAGCGGCGCGCCACCAGCGCTGCCCATGGCGAAGCGCGAAACGGACGGATTTGAAAAAACTCTGTTGCATCTTGTCTCTCATCGTTTTTTTGCCCACCATCAGAAACCGGTCGCTGGCGGTGGAGAATCCAGCGTCGGTGCCATCCAGCCGACCCGACGGCGTCTGCCGCCATCCAGTCCGGGCGCGAGATAACGGGAACGGGTCGTTCGCCGAACGGCGTCAGGGCAGGCCTTTTCTTCGGCCGGCGTCCATGAACAGGGTGCTGCCGGCCAGGGCGTCGGCGTGCGGGTCGAGCAGCAGGCCGATGGCCCAGGCGATCTGCTCGACGGTGGTGAAGGCGCCGATGGCGGACTCGCTGCGCATCTGTTCCAACACGGCGTCGGCGTCCAGGCCGTCCTGAGCACCGCGCGCGGTGGCGACCCGGCGCAGGCGCTCGGTGTCGGCCGGGCCGGGTGCCACCAGGTGGGCCGTCACGCCGCGCGGTCCGTAGGCCCAGCTGAGCTGGCGCACCACGTTGGCCAGGGCCGCGTTGGCCACGCCGGCGGTGGCCGCGTAGGCGCTCGGCTCGAAGCCGTAGTGCCCGCCGATGGCGACGATGCGCGAGCCCTTCGCCAGTCGCGCGTCGGCCGCGCGCACCAGGCGCAGCAGGCCGCCGACCTTGATGTTGACCGCGTCGGTGATGGCGGCGGTGGGCGCGTCGAGCACGCCGCCGGCCGTGGCCACGCCCGCCCCCTGCACCAGCATGCGCACGGGGGCGTCGATCTGCCCACGGATGGCGGCGATGGCCGAGTCGTCGCCGATGTTGGCGGCGCAGGCGCGGATGTCCGGCACCTGTTGGGCCAGTTCGTTCAGGCTGTCGGCCGTGCGTGCCACGGCAATGACCTGCAGGCCCGCGTTGGCCAGGCGGCGCGTGATGTGCTGGCCCATCGCGCCGGTGCTGCCGACGACGATGGCGATCTCTTTTGTGGTGCTGCTCATGCTGCGCTCTTGAGCAGGCCGCGTTCTTTCGCCATGGTCATGGCCGTGTCTTCGATCATGTCTTCCTGGCCGCCGATCATCTTCTTGCGGCCGAGTTCGACCAGGATGTCGCGTGCCGGTACGCCGAAGCGCGCGGCGGCCCGCTTGGCGTGCAGCAGGAAGGTGGAGTAAACGCCGGCAAAACCGAGCGTGAGCGAGTCGCGGTCGACGCGGACCATGTGGTCCATCATGGGCACGATCACGTCTTCGGCCACGTCCATCAGCTTGAACAGGTCGACGCCGGTTTCGATGCCCAGGCGTTCACACACCGCCAGGAAGGCTTCGAGCGGCGTGTTGCCCGCGCCCGCGCCCAGGCCGGCCACCGAGCCGTCGATGCGCGAGGCACCGGCCTCGATGGCGGCGATCGAGTTCCAGATGCCCAGGCCCAGGTTGTGGTGGCCGTGGAAGCCGATCTCGGTCTCGGGTTTGAGGACCGCCTGGAGCGCGCTGACGCGGTCCTTCACATTGTCGGGCAGCATGTAGCCGGCCGAGTCGGTGATGTAGATGGTCTGCGCGCCGTAGCCCTCCATCAGCTTGCCCTGCTGGGCCAGGCCTTCGGGCGTGTTGAGGTGGGCCATCATCAAAAAGCCCGTGGTGTCCATGCCCAGCTTGCGCGCGAACGCGATGTGCTGGGGCGAGGTGTCGGCTTCGGTGCAGTGGGTGGCCACGTGCACACTGCGCGCACCGCAGTCGTAGGCGCTCTGCAGCTCGCGCATGGTGCCCAGGCCGGGAATGAGCAGCACCGAAACCTTGGCCTGTTTCATCTTCGGGCAGACGGCCTTGAGGTAGTCCTCGTTGCTGGCCAGCGCGAAGCCGTGCTGCAGCGAGTTGCCGCCCATGCCCGCGCCGTGCGTGACCTGGATCAGGGGCACGCCCGCGTCGTCCAGCGCGGTCGCGACCTTGACCATCTGTTCCACCGAAATCTGTTCGCGCTTGGCGTGCATGCCGTCGCGCAGGCACATGTCGTGCAGCAGGACCTTGCGGCCCTGGAGGTTCGTCCGGGTGTTCATGGGAATGGGTTCCTTCAGGCGGCCACGGCAGCAGCCGTGGGCTTGAGTTGAATGGTGCCGGCCAGGATTTCCTGGGCGAACATTTCGGCGGTGCGGCAGGCGGCCGCGGTCATGATGTCGAGGTTGCCGGCGTAGGTGGGCAGGTAGTCGCCCAGGCCCGCAACCTGCATGAACACCGCGACGCGCTGGCCGTCGAACAGCGGGCCGTTGACCAGCTTGTAGCCCGGCACGTACTTCTGCACCTCGGCGATCATGGCCATGATGGATTCGGTGATGCGGGCCTGGTCCGGCTCCTCATCGCACAGGCACTGGATGGTGTTGCGCATGATCATCGGCGGCTCGGCCGGGTTGATGATGGCCAGGGCCTTGCCCTTGCGCGCGCCGCCCACCTTCTCGATGGCGTTCGACGTGGTGTAGGTGAACTCGTCGAGGTTGGCGCGCGTGCCGGGGCCGATGGATTTGCTGGCCAGGCTGGCGACGATCTCGGCGTAGCCCACGCTCTGCACGCGGCTGACGGCGTTGACGATGGGAATCGTCGCCTGGCCGGCGCAGGAGATCATGTTGACGTTCATGACCTGCTGGTCGGCCAGTGTCTTCAGGTTCACCGGCGGCACGCACAGCGGGCCGATGGCCGCAGGCGTCAGGTCGACCATCAGCACGCCCAGTTGATTGAGCTTGCGCGAGTTCTCGGCGTGCACGTAGGCGCTGGTGGCGTCAAAGGCGATCTGGATGCCGTCTGCGGCCACATGCGGCAGCAGGCCGTCCACACCGTCGGCCGTGGTCTTCAGGCCCATGTCGCGGGCGCGTTGCAGGCCTTCGGAGCTCGGGTCGATGCCGATCATCCACACGGGATCCAGCACGGGGCTGCGCTGGATCTTGTAGATCAGGTCGGTGCCGATGTTGCCCGAGCCGATCAAGGCGCATTTGATTTTCTTGCTCACGTCGGATGCTTTCAGTCGATGGTGATCTTGGCGTCGCGGATCACCTTGCCCCAGCGGGCGGTTTCCGCGGCGATGTACTCGGTGAATTGCTCGGGCGTACCGGGCCGGGGCTCGGCACCGAACTGCGCGAACTGATCGATGGCTTCGGGGCTGGCCAGGCCTTCCCCCAACGCTTTGTTGAGCATGGTGACCACGTCCCTGGGCAGTTGGGCGGGGCCGATCAAGCCGAGCCAGGTGGGCACGTCGAATCCGGGGAAGCCTTGTTCGGCCACGGTGGGCACGCCCGGCAGCAGCGCCGAACGGGTGGCCGATGTGACGGCGATGGCCTTGAGCTTGCCGCTGTGCACGTTCGGCGCGGCGCTGGTGAGCGAGCTCTCGAAGCTCAGCGGCAACTGGCCGCCCAGGAGGTCTTGTGCGAGTTGCGAGCTGCCTTTGTAGGGTATGTGCACCATGTCAATGCCGGCCAGCGCCGAGAGGTATTCGCCGGCGAGATGGTTCGAGGTGCCGACGCCCGAGCTGCCATAGCTCAGCTTGCCCGGGTGGGCCTTGGCGTAGGCGATCAAGCCCTTGAGGTCGTTGAACGGTGCACTGGGGTGGGCGACGATGGCGCCCCTGGCGATGCCCACCATCGAGATCGGCGTGAGGTCGGTCTTGACGTTGAAGGGAAGTTTGGGGTTCAGCGCAGGGGCGATGGCCAGGCTGCTGATCACGCCCATGCCGATGGTGTAGCCGTCGGCCGGTGCCTTGGCGATGGCATCGGTGCCCAGGTTGCCACCGGCGCCGGGTCGGTTGTCGACCACCACCGGCTGCTTGAGCCGGTCGATCAGCACCTTGGCCGCCACACGGCCCATGATGTCGGTAGGCCCCCCGGGCGGGAAGGGCACGATCAGCCGGATCGGCTTGTTGGGGTAGGCGCTCTGGGCGAGCGCCGCGGGGCCAGCCAGGCCCAGGGCGGTCAAGGTCAGTGCCGAAATCAGCAGCTTGCGTCGGGAATGCATGAATGTCTCCTTGCGATGGGTGGTGCGGTGATGGGGCGACTCAGGCGAAGCGCATGGACACGCTGCCCAACGCCTGGAAGCGGGCGCTGACGCAATCGCCGGGCGCCACGGCAATGGCCTCGGTGATGCCGCCGCTCATGACGAAGCTGCCGGCCGGCAGGTGCTGGCCGATCTCATGCAGCACCTTCACGACCAGCGCGACCGCGTCGGCCGGGTGGCCGGCGACGGCGGCCGACGAGCCCATGGCCACAGCCTCGCCGTTCTTCTCGATCACCACGCCCAGGGTGGACAGATCGACGTCGGCCGGCAGGCGCGCGCGGCCGCCCGTCACGTAGCGCGCCGACGAGCTGTTGTCGGCCACCACGCTGGGCAGGTCGAACTTGAAGCCCGAGAAGCGCGAGTCGATGACCTCGACCGCGGGCACGACGAAGTCGGTCGCGGCCAGCACCTGTTCGCGCGTCAGGTCGGGGCCCGACAGGTCGGCCTTGGTGACGAAGGCGACCTCGCACTCGACGCGCGGGTGCACCAGGTCGCTGGTCTGGATGACCGAGTTCTCGGGCCGGAAAAAGTTGGCCAGCAGGAACCCGACGGTCGGCACGCGCACGCCCATCTGGTCCATCTTGGCTTTGGACGTGAGGCCGGCCTTCCAGCCGACCTGGCGTTGGCCTTCCGCCAGCCAGCGGCGCAGCAGCGCGAGCTGCACCGCGTAACCGTCACCCAGCGTCATGCCGGGGAAGTCTTCGGTCAGTTTGGGGATCGCCCTGGCCTGCGTCTGCGCGGCCTCGATGCGGTCGGTGAGTGTGGCGATGTCGGCGTCGGACAGCGCACGTTCCATGCTCAGCGGATTGAGGGTGGTGGTGGGCGAGTTCATGCGACGCTGGCCTTTCCGTGGAAGCGGGCGCGGCACTGGCCAAGGCCGCCGATGGTGCAGACCAGTTCGTCGCCGTCGGCGACGGGCAGCAGCGGTGACTGCGAGCCCGAGAGAATGATTTCGCCGGCGCGGAAGGGCAGGCCCAGCTTGCCCAGGGTGTTGGCCAGCCAGACCACGGCGTTGATGGGCGAACCCTGCACGGCCGCGCCCACGCTGGTGGAGTGCAGTGCGCCGTTGCGCTGCAGGGCCATGCCGGCCAGTTGCAGGTCGAGCTTGCGCGGGTCGCCCTTGGCGTTGCCCAGCAGGAAGACGCCGCAGCTGGCGTTGTCGGCAACGGTGTCCTGGATCTTGATCTTCCAGTCCCGGATGCGCGAGTCGACGATCTCGAAGCAGGGCGAGACGTAGGCGGTGGCGCGGATCACGTCGGTCGCGGTGATACCGGGGCCGACCAGGTCGCGTTCGAGCACGAAGGCCAGTTCGGCTTCGGCCTTGGGCTGGATCATCTGGTTCAGGTCCACGCCGTCGGCCTCGGTGCAGACCATGCCGCTGGTGAGCTGGCCGAAGTCGGGTTCGTACACGCCCAGCATGTCCTGCACCGGCTTGCTGGTCACGCCGATCTTCTTGCCGATGATGGTTTCGCCGGCCAATACGCGGCGGGCCACCATGCGCAGCGAGATGGCGTACGAATCCTGGGTGCTGATGTCGGGGAAGCGTTCCAGGAGGGGCGCGAGCACGCGGCGCTCGAGCCACGCGTCATACAGCTCGTCGCCGCAGTGTTGAATCAGGTCAGGTGACATAGACGAATGAAGGGGTGTGTGGGTGGCGAAGCCTCCAGGGCGCCGCGGAACCGGCTGTGCCGGGCCGCCAGCGCCGCCCCTGGGGGGTGACGCCGCAGGCGGCGCAAGGGGGGTCACAGCTTGATGCAGACGTTGCGCATCTCGGTGTAGAACTCCAGCGAGTGCACGCCGCCTTCGCGGCCGATGCCGCTCTGCTTGCTGCCGCCAAACGGCGTGCGCAGATCACGCAGGAACCAGCTGTTGACCCAGGTGATGCCGACGTCGATGGCTGCGGCCATGCGGTGCGCGCATTTGAGGTTCTCGGTCCAGATGGTGGTGGACAGACCGTAGCGGTTGGCATTGGCCAGCACCACGACCTCGTCCTCCTCGTCGAAGGGGCGAATGTGACAGCAGGGGCCGAAGATTTCTTCGCGCACCACGCTGGCGGTTTCGGGCAGGCCGGTCCAGATGGTGGGTTGTACCCACGCGCCTTCGCGCAGCTCGGCCGGCATGTCGGGCACGCCGCCGCCGGTGATGAGCGTGGCGCCCTCTTGCATGGCCCTGGCGTAGTAGCTCAGCACCTTGCGCTTGTGTTCCTGGCTGATCAGCGGGCCGTAGTTGCTGCCGGCGTCGCTGGGGCGGCCGTACTTCACGACTTCGCAGCGGGCCTTGAGCGCAGCGACGAAGCGCTCGAAGATCGGGCGCTGCACGTAGACGCGCTCGGTGCCCAGGCAGACCTGGCCGGTGTTCATGAAGGCCGAGCGGAAGATGCCTTCCACCGCGGCGTCGAAGTCGCAATCGGCGAACACGATGCCGGCGTTCTTGCCGCCCAGTTCGAACGAGACGTCGCGGATGCCGTCGGCGGCGGCCTTCATGATGGCCGTGCCGGTGCGGGTCTCGCCGGTGAAGGTGATGGCGTCGACGTCGTCGTGGCGCGTGACCTGTTCGCCGGCCGCGTCGGGGCCGAAGCCGTGCACCACGTTGTAGACGCCGGCGGGCACGCCGACCGCATTCATGACTTCACCGAGCAGCGTGGCGGTGGCAGGCGTTTCTTCACTCGGCTTGACCACCACGGTGTTGCCGCAGGCCAGTGCCGGACCGACCTTCCAGGTCATTAGCAGGAACGGTGCGTTCCAGGGGCTGATCACGCCGATCACGCCCTTGGGCTTGCGGATCGCGTAGTTCAGCGCGCCGGCACCGTCTGGCGTGTCCATCACGAAGCTCTCGGCCGGCACGTTCTTGATGATGTCGGCAAAGATCTTGAAGTTGGCCGCGCCACGCGGCACGAAGGCGTGCGCGATGACGTGGTGCGGCTGGCCGGTGTCGGCCTCTTCGGCGGCGACAAAGTCGTCGAAGCGCTTGGTGATGCCGTCGGCCACCGCGTGCAGCATGGCCACGCGTTTGTCGGTCGGCATCTTGCCCCAGTCGCCGTGCAGCGCGGCCTTGGCAGCAGCCACCGCAGCGTCCACCTCGGTCTGGCCGCCTTCGGCCACGGTGCCCATGAGGCGGTTGTCGCAGGGCGAGCGCTTCTCGAAGGTCTTGCCGGAGGCCGAGGGAACGAATTCGCCGTTGATGAAGTGCAGCGTGTGGGACATGGAGAAGCCGTGAGGAAAAGAAGCATGCAGGTGAGGCCGGCGCGGGCGTGCGCCGATCCCACGCGGGGTTCAGGCCGTGGCCTGGCTCGCTGCGCGGGCCGCCAGTTCGGCCGCGCGGGCCCGGCTGGCGGGCACGCCGCCGATGGCCCAGCGGTCGGGGTGGATGTGGTCGATCTGTACCCGCACGCGCCGCGGATCCCCGCCCAGCACGCGCGCCACGACCTCGCTGAGATCGGCCATCACGCGGTGCAGCATCTCGGTGCTGCGACCTTCCATCAGCGCCATGCGGATCAGCGGGATCTCCGCCTGGCCGCGCGGCATCCGCTGCAGCACCTCGTCAGCAGGTTCACCGGCAATGGCGTACAGCTCGGGGTCGACCTCGGTGATCCAGACCTGCAGCCGCTCGGGCGGAGCCTCGATGGCCCGGGCGAACGCGGCCGAGGCCTCGCGCAGCAACTGCTTGAGCACCGGCCGAGGGTGGCCGGCGAGCACATGGATGTTGGCAACGGGCATGGTGCGTCTTCCGTTCAGGTCACCACGGTCAGGAAGGTTTCGTGCATCTTGCGGTGCGCGACGTCCAGGCCACCGCCTTCGCCCAGGCCTTCCCAGGTCCAGCCGATGGGGGGCTGGTCGGGGTAGGTGGTGTTGCCGCCCGAGAAGGTTTCGAAGCGGTTGCCCGACGGGTCCCAGGCGTAGATGGTGCCGCCTCGGGTGATGCCGTGGCGGGTCGGGCCGATGTCGACCTTGATGTCGTTGGCGGCCATGATGTCGGCAGCGCGGAAAACGCGGTCGATCGACTCCATGTAGAACGAGACGTGGTGCAGCTTGCCTGGCTCGGGGTGGATCACGAAGGCAATGTCGTGCGCCTTGTTCGAGCAGGCCAGCCACAGCGCGCCCTTGGTGTCGCTGTCGGGCAGGGTCACGTATTCGGCCAGGTGGAAGCCCAGCACATTCGTGAACAGGTCCAGCACCTGGCCCACGTTCGGGCCATAGAGCAGCGCGTGGTCAAAGCGCATCGGCGCGATGCCGGTGTCCATCTTGCGGGAGTAGGACGCGGGGTTCTTGTCGCCGCGGTCGTGGCTGGTGTAGGTCTTCTGGGCGTACAACTCGATCAGATGGCCGCTGGGGATCTCGAAGCGCACGCGCTCACCGGTCTCCAGCAGGTCGCCGGCGGGAATGCGCTCGGTCTTCAGGCCGAACGCGCGGACGTCGGCTTCCAGCTTGTCCAGCGAGTGCTCGTTGTCGACCTTGAAGCCGAAGAAGTCCATGCCGGCCTGATCGGCCTGGCGCAGGATGATGCTGTGGTGATCGCGCTCGTCCCAGCCGCGCAGGTAGACGCGGCCCGAGGCGTCACGGCCGGTTTCTTCAAGGCCCAATACGTCGCGGTAATGGCGCACTCCTTCGTGGAGGTCCATCACCCGGATCTGCACGTGTCCGGGACGCAATACACCTGTCATGGCCATGTTGTCTGTCTCCATTCGTCGTTGTGGATGGGTCGCTGGGGCATCGACGTCACTGCACCCGGCCGCTGAACGTGGTTCGAACTTTAGGAGTCAGGGTCGCGGGCCGTCCAATACCATCGAACTCTGGCTGCAATACCTATTGGGCATATCAAATGCTAGGTAGTAACCCTTGTTGGTATGGAGGGGTGCGGGCCGGCAGAATCGCCCACCGTGGAACTGCGTCATCTCCGTTACTTCATCTGCGTCGCCGAAGAGAAAAACATCGGGCGCGCGGCGTTGCGCCTGCACATCTCACAGCCGCCGCTGACGCGCCAGATCCAGCAGCTGGAAGACCAGATAGGCGTGCAGCTGTTCCGCCGCACCAACCGCGGCGTGGAGCTGACCGACGCGGGGCGCGTGCTCTACGACGATGCCCGTGCCATCCTGGGCATGACCGAGCGCGCGGCCGAACGCAGCAGCAAGGCAGCGCAGGGCCTGCTGGGGCGGGTGGACGTGGCCATCTTCGGCTCCGGCATCTTCGGGGCCATCCCGCGCCTGATGCGCGCCTTTCGCGCTGAACACCCGGACGTCAGCATCTTCCTGCACAACATGGTCAAGGACGAGCAGATCGACGCCCTGCGCCATGGCCGCATCACGCTCGCCTTCAACCGCCTGATGCGGCCGGTCGATGGGCTGGTGAGCGAGGCGCTGCTGACCGAGCCGCTGTTCGTGGCCATCCCGACCGACAGCCCGCTGGCGGGACACACGGCGGTGCCCATGAACGCGCTGGAGCAGGTTCCCCTGGTGCTGTTCCCGACCGGAGCCCGGCCCAGCTTCATCGACCGGGTGCACGACATGTGTCGTGCCTGCGGCTATGCGCCGGTGGTGGCACAGGAAGTGGGCGACGTGGTGCATGCGGTGGCGCTGGTGGCGACCGGTTTCGGTGTCACGCTGGTGCCGCGTTCAGCGACTTCGATGGCGTTGCCGGGCATCGTCTACCGTCCGCTCCATCACCCGATGGGGGCGCACGTGGACCTGTGCTGCATCTACCGCCATGATGACGATTCGCCGATTCTGCGGTCGCTCCTGGCCTCCATGCGCAAGGCGAGCCGCGAGCTTTCTTTCGCGTGAAGTGGCGGGCAGGGTGTCCTCCGGGTATGGCGGCGCCGGGCCGCTGCCATGGGGTGGCGGTGTCTGCAAGGTGGCGATTCTGTCGGGTGAATTCGTCTCCTGCGTGATGAGTCGGGCTCACGTCAGCGAAGAGGACGAACGTACGGGCCGGCTTCCGACATTCGCCTGACGGTGCTCGGCGGCCTGAAAAAAACCTTGGCCGGCCGGTGGTCGATCCTGGCCACGGCGTGCAAGCCGGTCGGTAAACGCACCTGCCCGGCAAGGGCTTCGCGGGCCACCATGGGCCGGGCGCCCGATTTCTTTACGATGCGCTCCACAAGGAGCGTGCACATTTTGTTTGAGTTTTTCGAAAAGCGGATTCCGCCTTATCCCGGCCACGACGTCCGGGTGCCGCCGACCGGGTTCTTCGCCTTCGTCTGGGCCTGCACCCGGGGCTCGCGCGGCTGGATCGCGCTGCTGACGCTGACCTCGGCGCTGATGTCGGTCTACGAAGCGCTGCTGTTCGCCATCATGGGCAAGGTGGTCGACAAGCTGGGTGGCGCGGTGCCGGCCGATTTCTGGGCGCAGGAGCGCGGCATGGTGTTCGGCATCGCCGCCATCCTGCTGGGCAGCGGCGTGCTGCTGGCCTTGCACACCGCGGTGATGCACCAGGTGCTGGCGATCAATTTTCCCATGCGGCTGCGCTGGCTGTTCCACCGGCTGATGCTGGGCCAGAGCATGTCGTTCTACGCCGACGAATTCGCAGGCCGCATCACCACCAAGATCATGCAGACCGCGCTGGCGGTGCGGGAGGTGGTGTTTCTGGTGGTCGACGTGCTGGTCGGCGTGGGTGTGTACATGATTGGCATTCTGGTGCTGTCCGCCAGCTTCGAATGGCGGCTGATGCTGCCCTTCGCCGGCTGGTTCGCTGCCTACACCGCAGCGTGTTTTTACTTCGTGCCGCGCCTGGGCCAGATCGGCAAGGCGCAGGCGGACGCGCGCTCGCTGATGACCGGCCGCGTGACCGACGCCTACACCAACATCGCCACCGTCAAGCTGTTTGCCCACACGCGGCGCGAGGCCGACTACGCACGCAACGCCATGGAAGCGTTCAAGTCCACGGGCTACGCGCAGATGCGGCTGGTGAGCCAGTTCGAGATCGCCAACCACCTGATGATCGCCCTGCTGCTGCTGGGTAGCGGTGGCACCGCGCTGTGGCTGTGGACGCAGGGCCAGGCCAGCGCCGGCGTGGTGGCCGCAGTGATCGCCATGGCGCTGCGGCTGATGGGCTACTCGCACTGGGTCATGTGGCAGATGACCGGGTTGTTCGAAAACGTGGGCACGATCCAGGACGGCATCCTCACGCTGACCAAGCCGCGCAGCATCGTCGACGCGCCGGACGCGTTGCCGCTGCAGGTGCGCCAGGGCGCCATCGCTTTCGAGGACGTGGTGTTCGGCTACAAGGACGGCGGGCGGCAGGTGATCGACCACCTGAACCTGCACATCCGCCCCGGCGAGCGCGTGGGGCTGATCGGCCGCTCGGGCGCGGGAAAATCCACGTTGGTCAATTTGCTGCTGCGTTTCCACGACGTGCAGGGCGGGCGCATCACCATCGACGGGCAGGATCTCCGCAGCGTGACGCAGGACAGCCTGCGCGGAGCCATCGGCATGGTCACGCAGGACACCTCGCTGCTGCACCGTTCCATGCGCGAGAACATCCTCTACGGCCGCCCCGACGCCACCGAAGACGCCATGCGCGCAGCGGCCACCAAGGCGCAGGCGGCCGACTTCATCGAGACGCTGACCGACCTGAAAGGACGCAGCGGTTACGACGCGCAGGTGGGCGAGCGTGGCGTCAAGCTCTCGGGTGGCCAGCGTCAGCGTGTGGCGATCGCGCGGGTGATGCTCAAGGACGCGCCGATTCTGCTGCTCGACGAAGCCACCAGCGCGCTGGATTCGGAGGTCGAAGCCGCCATCCAGCAAAGCCTGGACACGCTGATGGAAGGCAAGACCGTGATCGCCATCGCGCACCGCCTGTCGACCATCGCCGCCATGGACCGCCTGATCGTGATGGACCAGGGCCGCATCGTGGAAGAAGGCTCGCACCAGCAACTGCTGGCCCAGGGGGGTATCTACGCCAAGCTGTGGGCGCACCAGAGCGGTGGATTTCTCGCCGAGCACCACGATCCGGCGCGCTAGCTGTGATGTCTCAATAGGTTGTTCACCCGGAAGGGTCAGGGAGACTGGAGTTACGACGCTTCAGAACTCTCAGAGGAATCCCCCCGGATGAACAGCCACAAGAATGCCAGAACCACCTTCGAAGGACGCAAGTTG
>NZ_BSPB01000063.1:0-17097 GCF_030160815.1 Hydrogenophaga electricum
TGCCTGCGCCGGCCGAGCGCCCGCGTGGCGTGGTGGCCATTCCGGTGCGCGACCCGGGGCCGCCCTCGTCGCGGCTGGAGCAGCGGCGCGATCCGGGCGAGCCGCGCACCCCGGCGGTCGAACTGCAGCCCACGCCCGAGGGTGACTTCTGGTTCGCCACGGTGCAGCAACTCATCAAGGCCGAAGCCATCACCGCGCTGGTGCGCGAGCTGGGCCTGCAGTCGCAACTGGTGGCGCGCGACAGCGACCAGTGGATGTTGCGCATCGAGCGGGGGTCGCTCAACCAGGGCAGCACGCGCGAACGGCTGACCCATGCGCTGCGCACACTGGGGCACGAAGTGCGCCTGGTGGTGGAGATCGCCCCCGTCAACGACTCGCCGTCGCTGCGCCTGGCGGCCGAAGCGGTGCGCCGCCAGCGCGAGGCCGAGCGCGTGATGCTCGACGACCCCTTCGTGCAGCAAATGATGCGCGACTTTGGCGGCAAAATCGTGCCCGGCACGCTCAAACCTGTGGAACCCCTCACCCCGCCGCTGCGCGGGTCGTTGTCCCCGGCGGGGGCCGACCCGGTGTAGCCGGGCACGCTGCCGGATCGCCGATCTGCGCGCTTTTGAATTTTTTACCGAACCGACAAGGAACACCATGTTCAACAAAGGACAACTCGCCGGCCTGATGAAGCAGGCCCAGGCCATGCAGGACAACCTCAAGAAGGCGCAGGAGGAATTGGGCCATATCGAGGTGACCGGCGAGTCCGGGGCCGGTCTGGTCAAGGTGCTCATGACCTGCAAGCACGACGTCAAGCGCGTCACCATCGATCCGAGCCTGCTGGCCGACGACAAGGACATGCTCGAAGACCTGGTGGCCGCTGCCTTCAACGCCGCCGTGCGCAAAGCCGAAGAGACTTCGCAGGAAAAGATGGGCAAGCTCACCGCTGGCATGCCGGGCCTGCCCGGTGGCATGAAGTTCCCGTTCTGATCGCACAGGCACCTGCTCGCCGCCCCGCGCGGCGCAGCGGGGGCCGCCGCCCGCCATGGCCGACAACCATTCGCTCGATCAGCTCGTGCAGGCGCTGCGCTGTCTGCCCGGTGTGGGCGTGAAGTCGGCGCAGCGCATGGCCTTCCATCTGCTTCAGCACGACCACGAAGGCGCTCAGCGCCTGGCGCGTGCGCTGCAGCACGCCACCGAGCAGGTGCGCCATTGCGCGCTGTGCCATACCTTCACCGAAGGCGAGATCTGCGCCACCTGCCAGGACCCGCGGCGCGACGCGTCGCTGCTGTGTGTGGTGGAAACCCCGGCCGATCAGGCGGCCATGGAGCGCACGGGGGCCTACAAGGGCCTGTACTTCGTGCTCATGGGCAAGCTCAGCCCGCTCGATGGCGTGGGCCCGCGCGAAATCGGGCTGCAGAAGCTGTTCGACCGCATCGACGCGCCGGATGCCGTTATCCGCGAGGTGATCCTCGCCACCAACTTCACCGCCGAAGGCGAGACCACCGCCCATGTGATCGCCCAGGGCCTGAAGACGCGCGGCGTGCAGGTCACCCGGCTGGCGCGGGGCGTGCCCGTGGGCAGCGAACTCGAATACGTGGACCTGGGCACCATTGCCCACGCGCTGGTCGACCGCCGCTGAAAGCAGGCTGCAGTCCTGCGCGGCGCTACCGCTGCCCACCACCTTTACACCTGCTTGCAAAACAGCGCCCGACTGTCGGTGGAAACCCGCTCGGGACTCGTCCCGATGCCGGCTGAGCGGCCTTTGCCTATGCTGAATGTTCATCACGGACCGGTATCGGGCAGGGAAAGGACATGTGGCATCGGCGGGACTGGATGCGCCATGGCATTCGCTGGGGCGCCTTGGCAGGTTGGAGCAGTCTGGCGGGACCAGGCTGGCCGCAACCCCAAACGCCGCTGGACCCGACCGTACCAGCGCCGGCACGGCGTGCCGTGCTCGCGATTGACCGGCGCGAAAGCTTTGCCTACCTGCCCCTGACCTTGGCCGATCGCCTCGGGTATTTCGCCGAAGAAGGGCTGGAGGTGCATATCCGCGATTGGGGCACGCCCGCTGCCGCGCTGCAGGCCGTGCAGGCCGGTGCCAGTGATGTGCTGGTCGGCGCGTACGACGCTGTGCTGCAGACCGCCGGCCGGGCCAGTGCGCTCTCGGCTTTTGTGGTGCTCAGCCGCGCGCCGCAGTTGGTGCTGGGCGTGGCGCGGGGGATGACGCACTACCGCAGTTTCCGGGATCTGCGCGGCAAACGGGTCGGCGTGACGGGCCTGGGCTCACCCAGCCACCGGCTTACCCGCCTGTTGCTGTCGCGGGCGGGCATTGCCGCGAACGAGGTGCAGTACGACGTGCTTTCGGCCAATGGCGGTGCGCTCACGGCGCTGCGTGCCGGGCATGTGGACGCCGTCTGCTACACCGACCCGACCATCACGCTGCTGGAGCAGGGCGGTGACCTGCGCGTGGTGGCCGATACGCGCACGGTGCGGGGTTGTCAGGACGCCTTCGGCGGGCCGCTGCCATCGGTCTGCCTCGCGGCATCCGGGGATTTTCTGGCGACGCATGCCGGTGTGGCCCAGTCGCTGACGCACGCCCTGGTGCGGGCCCTGAAGTGGTTGCAGACGGCCGGGCCTTCAGACCTGATCAAGGCGGTTCCCGAAGCCTATTTCCAGGGCGACCGCGCGGTGTATCTGGCCGCGCTCAGCCGTGGCCAGGAAGCCTGGGTGCCCGACGGGTTGATGCCGGAAGGAGGGCCGCTCACCGTGGCCCGCGCGCTGACCCAGCTGGACGGCACACCCATGCCGTCGTCTGCCGAACTGGAGCGCAGCTTCACGAACACCCTGGCCCGCAAGGCCAAGGCGCGGTTTCGGGCTTGAGCCGCGGGCTGTGTGCCAGATCAGTTGCGCGGGGCGGTTTTGCCCTGGGCCAGCTTGGTGTTCTTGCGGGTGGCCGCAGTGCTGCGCTTGGCCGGCGGTTTGGCCGCGGCCTGGGCGCGGGCCTTGGTAGACGCCTTGGTTTTCGACTTGGACGAAGAGGCCACGCTGACCTGGCGCGGCAGCATGAGTGTCAGGCGCTGGCCGGTCTTGAGCTTGGCATTGACGGATAGCTTGTTCCAGTCGGCCACACTGACCGCGCTGACACCGTAGCGCCCGGCCAGTTTGGCCAGGTTGTCGCCCTTGCGGGCCCGCACCGTGGTCTTGCGCAGGATCACCTCCGGGGCCAGGCTGAGGTGGCCGTTGTCGGCCACGTGCACCGGCACGTCGGCATCGCGGCGCTCGCTGCGCGGCACCAGCAGGCTGGAGCCGGCGCGCAGCTTCATGCGCGGCGGGATGTTGTTGACGCTGCGCAGCTCGCTCTCGCTCATGCCCACGCGGCTGGCGGCCTGGGCCACGGTCATGGTGCTGGGCACCACCCACGCGGTCCAGCTGGCCAGCGGGCCCTGATGGGTCTGCAGGTTGCGCAGGAACGTGGTGGCGTTGTCCCAGGGCAGCAGGATGTTGGGCGTGCCGGCGGCCATGACCAGCGGCTGTTTGAGCGAGGGGTTGAGCGCGCGGAAGTCGCGCTCGCTGACATCGGCCAGGCGCGCGATCAGCGCCACGTCCATGTCGCGCTCGAGCGTGACGGTTTCGAAGAACGGGTGGTTGCCGATGTCGGGCAGGGTGGCGCCGAAGGCCTGGGGCCGCGCCACGATGTTCTTGACCGCCTGCAGCTTGGGCACGTAGTAGCGTGTCTCCGTGGGCATGTTCAGGTCGTTGTAGCCCGTGGCCATGCCGGCGTTCTGGTTGCGGGTGATGGCCCGGTTGACGTTGCCCTGGCCCCAGTTGTAGGCCGCCAGCGCGAGGTGCCAGTCGCCGAAGCGGTCGTGGAGCTGCTGCAGGTAGTCCAGCGCGGCGCGCGTGGAGGCCAGCACGTCGCGCCGGTCGTCGCGGAACATGTTCTGCTTGAGGTCGAACGACTGGCCCGTGGCCGGCATGAATTGCCACATGCCAGCGGCCCGCGCACTGGAAACCGCTTGCGGGTTGAAGGCGCTTTCGATGAAGGGCAGCAGGGCCAGCTCGGACGGCATGCCGCGGCGTTCGAGCTCCTCGACGATGTGGAACAGGTAGCGGCTGGAGCGCTCGGTCATGCGCTGGATGTAGTCGGGCCGCGTCGCGTACCACTGCTCGCGGTCGCGCACCAGTTCGGTGTCGAGATCGGGCATGGAAAAGCCGCGGCGGATGCGGTCCCAGAGGTCGACCGGTGCGGTCAGCGTGGCCACGGCCGGCAGCTCGGTGGCCCTGGCGGCCACGATGGGGCCCAGCGCCACGTTCGACGGCGTGTAGGCGGGGGCGGTGGCCTCGGGCCGGGGGGTGGTGGAGGGCGCTGGACTCTGCTGGCCCCAGGCGCCGCCGCGTGACGGGGTCGGGGACGAGGCGCAGCCGGCGAGCAGGGCCAGCGTGGCCAGCAGGCCGGCGAAGCGGCGCGTCAGGCGGGAGAGGTGGTCAGTGGGCATGGCTCAGCGGAAATCGTTTTTCCATTCACGCAGGGCGGCGAAGCAGCCGACCGCGTCGTCGGGGGTGTCGGGGGCATGGGCCATCACCGCCTGGCGCACGGCGGGCAGCCGCGAGCGCAGGAAGGGGTTGATGGCGGTTTCGGTGGCCAGGGTGCTGGGCAGCGTGGGTTCAAGCCGCTCGCGCAGGGCCTGGCATTGGTCCGCATGATGGATCAGCGCTGCGTTGCCAGGTTCCACCGCCAGCGCGAAACGCAGGTTAGACAGCGTGTATTCGTGCGTACAGCACACCCGCGTGGCACCGGGCAGCGCGGCCAGCCGCTCCAGCGAGTCGAGCATCTGGGCCGGTGTGCCTTCAAAAAGGCGGCCGCAGCCGGCTGAAAACAGGGTGTCGCCACAGAACAGCAGCGGGGCGCCATCCACCGCGTCGGCGTACCAGGCGATGTGGCCGGCTGTGTGGCCAGGCACGTCGATGACCTGAAAGGGAATCCCCAGCACCGCCACCGTCTGGCCGCCCTGCACACGTTCCACCGGTTCGGGCAGTGCTTCGAGCGCGGGGCCGAGCACGCGCGCACCCGTGCGTTCGCGCAGGGCCGCCACGCCGCCAACGTGGTCGCCGTGGTGGTGGGTGATCAGGATGGTGTCGAGCTGGAGCGAGCGCTGCGCCAGCCAGGCCAGCACGCCTTCGGATTCACCCGGGTCCACCACCAGGGCACGCTGCCCGTCGTGCAGGATCCAGATGTAGTTGTCCGAGAGGGCTGGCAGGGGAAAGAGCGTCATGCGTCGGCGGGCGTCTGGGGGCAAAAGGCCGGGATGGGCGAAGGCACCGGGGTGCGTGTAGAGTTCGCAGCAGCCTGACTGGGCCGGCCCGAAGGCCGCCGGCGGGCGACGAACCCGAACACGATTCATGCCGCCTGCGATTATAAGTTTGCCCCTCTGGTTCCAGACCCCTCCCGGGCGCTATCTGCTGGCCTGGGAGCAGGCGCAGTTTGACCGGGCGGTGGCCGACATTTTTGGTTTCAATGCCTTGCAGCTGGGCCTGCCCCAGCTCGACGCGCTGGCGGCCAATCGCATGCCGCACCGCTGGCGGGCCTTGCCCGAAGAGGCGCTGACGCCGACCCCGCCTCCCGGCGGTTTGCAGACCCAGGAGGGCGGACGGCGCGTGGATGGCGCAGACAGCGGCCACGCCGGCGTGGCCTGGGGCGGCGTGGCCGACCCCGATGGCGCCCTGCCTCAGGTGGCGCTGGTGACCGACGCTGCCGCACTGCCGTTTCCGGAGGCCAGTCTCGACCTCGTGGCGCTGCCGCACACGCTGGAGCTCAGCGCCGATCCGCACCAGGTGCTGCGCGAAGTCGAGCGCGTGCTGCGCCCCGAAGGCCGTGTGGTGGTGTGCGGGCTCAACCCGGCCAGCCTCTGGGGCATGCGGCAGGCGCGGGCCCGCTGGGCGCGCGGCCTCGGGATTTCCGCCTTCGGCCTGGGCCATCCCTACCTGCCGGAGACGGGGGATTTCATCGGCCCCTGGCGTTTGCGCGACTGGTTGCGGCTGATGGGCTTCGAGGTTGAGCACGAGCGTTTTGGCGGCTACCGTCCCGGTGTGCGCACCGACAAGTGGTTGCAGCGCTGGGCCTGGATGGACGGCGCGGGCGGGCGCTGGTGGCCGATCTTCGGCGCGTTCTATTGTGTGGTCGCGGTCAAGCGCGTGCGCGGCATGCGCCTGCTGGGCCCGGCCTGGAAACCCCGCCGTGTGCCGGCGGCGGCGCCTGTGTCCGTGGCCAATCGCGACACGGTCTGATTTTTTCTGGAGTGTTTTTTGAGTCTGAATCACGTGGTGATGTACACCGATGGCGCCTGCAAGGGCAACCCCGGCCCCGGCGGCTGGGGGGTCTACCTGAAGGCCGGCGCGCATGAAAAGGAGCTGTGGGGGGGGGAGCGGGTGACGACCAACAACCGCATGGAGCTGATGGCGGTGATTGAAGGCCTCTCGGCGCTCAAGCGGCCGTGCCAGGTGGCGCTCTACCTCGACAGCCAATACGTGCGCAAGGGCATCACCGAGTGGATTCACGGCTGGAAGAAAAAAGGCTGGCTCACGGCCGACAAGAAGCCGGTGAAGAACGCCGATCTCTGGCAGCGCCTGGACGCCTTGGTGCACGACGGCGTGCACCACATTGAATGGCACTGGGTCAAGGGCCACGCCGGTGATCCCGGCAACGAGCGGGCCGACGCGCTGGCCAACCGCGGCGTGCCGGCGTAGCGGCTTTCGCGCCATCGGTGCCGCCGTGGAGGGGAACCGTTGGGAGGCCAGTGGGGCAGCGCGGTGGCGGGGCATTGAACTTGTCATGCCGAATCTGTATCAGCGCTGATACATTGCACCGTTGCTGCCGCGGCCGAATGAGCCTTGCTCGCCACCTTCCCACCGCCATTTCCCCACACCATGGCCAGAAAAACCACCTACACCTGGGTCGCCGTCGGCGGCATCGCTATCGCTTCCGCCGCTGCCTGGTGGTTCCAGCAGCAGCCCGCGGATGCCCGCAAGGGCGCGGGTGGTGCGCCTGCGGCGGCGGGACCGGCCGCCGGCGGTGGCGGGTTGCCCGGCGTCGAGGTGGCCCGGGTGCAGACGGTCAGTCTGCGTGACGACGCGCAGTCGGTGGGCACGCTGCGATCGCGCCAGAGCGTCACGCTGCGGCCCGAGGTCGCCGGGCGCATTGCCGCCATCGCCTTCACCGAAGGCGCGCGCGTGCGCAAGGGCCAGACGTTGGTGCAGCTCGACGACGTGCTTCAGCGGGCCGAGCTGACCCAGGCCCAGGCGCAGCTGTCGATTGCCCAGGCCAACCTCAAGCGCAACGAGGAACTGGTGGCTCAGGCCTTCGTGGCCCAGCGCGTGCTGGACGAAAGCCGCGCCGCGCTGCAGGTGGCGCAAGCGCAGGTGGCCCTGGCCCAGGCCCGCCTGGCGCGCATGCGCATCGCCGCGCCCTTCGATGGCACGGTGGGGCTGCGCAACATCAACCTGGGCGAGTACGTCAAGGATGGGGCCGACCTGGTGAACATCGAGGACACCTCGCAGCTCACGGTGGACTTCCGCCTGCCCGAGCGCTACCAGACCCGCATCGCGCCCGGCCAGGCGGTGCAGGTGCAGGTGGATGCCTTGCCGGGGCGTGCCTTCGACGCGCGCGTGCAGGCGGTGGACCCGCTGCTCGATGCCAATGGCCGGTCGCTGCTGGTGCGCGCCACCATGCCACCGGCCCCCGGCGGCGAACTGCGCCCCGGCATGTTCGCGCGCGTGACGACGGTGTTTTCGGTCAACGAGGCGGCGCTGGTGGTGCCCGAAGAGGCCATCGTGCCGCAGGGCGGCAAGCAGTACGTGATCAAGCTGGTCCGGGAGGGCGAGGGCGATGCGAGCAAGCTGGTGTCGCAGCGTGCGGAGGTGCTGATCGGCGTGCGGCGCGGCGCGCAGGTGGAAATCACGCGGGGCCTGGGAGAAGGCGACACCGTGGTCGTGGCCGGACAGCAGCGGCTGCAGCGCGACGGCACCGCCGTGCGGGTGGTGGACATGAACCGCCCGGGCGGAGCGCCCGCTGGCCAGGGTACCGATGCCGCCAAACCCGCTGCTCCGCAAGGGGCCAAGGCCCCGGCTGCGGGCTGATACCGAACGACCCGTCCAGGAGACCGCCCCATGCAGTTGCCCGAACTGTCGATCCGTCGCCCGGTGTTCGCCAGCGTGCTGTCGATGCTGATCCTGCTGGTGGGCCTGGTGGCCTTCCAGGGGCTCACCGTGCGCGAGTACCCGAAGATCGACGAACCCACCGTCACCGTCAGCACCACCTTCAGCGGCGCCTCCAGCGAGGTGGTGGAGTCGCAGGTCACCAAACCGCTGGAGGATTCCATCGCCGGCATCGAAGGGGTGGACCTCATCACCTCGATCAGCCGCCAGGAACGCAGCCAGATCACGGTGCGTTTTGCGCTCTCGCGCGACCCCGATTCGGCCGCGGCCGATGTGCGCGACAAGGTCAGCCGGGTGCGCCAGCGCCTGCCGCAGGGCATTGACGAGCCGGTGATCGCCAAGGTCGAGGCCGACGCCTTTCCGGTGATTTGGCTCGCGCTGACGTCGGACACCCACAGCGCCTTGCAGCTGTCCGACCTGGCCAACCGCATTGCCAAACCGGTGCTGCAGACCGCGCCCGGCGCGGCCGAAGTGCGGGTGTATGGCGAGCGCAAGTATTCGATGCGCGTGTGGATCGATCCGGACCGGCTGGCCGCCTACGCGCTCACGGTGCAGGACGTGGAGGACGCGCTGCGCCGCTCCAACCTTGAAGTGCCGGCCGGGCGCATCGAGAGCAGCCAGCGCGAATTCAACGTGACCGCCGCGACCGACCTGCGCACGCCCGAGCAGTTCCGCGACATGACCATCCGCACCGTCAACGGCTTGCCGGTGCGGCTCGGCGATGTGGCCCGGGTGGAGCAAGGGCCACAGGACGAGCGCAGTTCGGTCCGCCTCAATGGGCGCGATTCGGTGTCGCTGGGCGTGATCCGCCAGGCCACGGCCAACCCGCTGGAGCTGTCGGCGGGCGTGCGCACCCTGCTGGAGAAGGTCAAGGCCGACCTGCCGCCGGGCATCGGCGTGGACATCGCCAACGACAACTCGGTCTTCATCGACCGTTCGATCAAGGCGGTCTACACCACCATCGCCGAGGCGGTGGTGCTGGTGGCCCTGGTGATCTTCGTGTTCCTGCGCACGCTGCGCGCCTCCATCATTCCGCTGGTGACCATCCCCATCAGCCTGATCGGCGCCTTCGCGCTGATGGCGCTGTTCGGCTTTTCCATCAACACGCTCACGCTGCTGGCCCTGGTGCTCGCCATCGGGCTGGTGGTGGACGACGCCATCGTGGTGCTGGAGAACATCTACCGCCACATCGAAGAAGGCATGAAGCCCTTTGAAGCCGCTATCCAGGGCGGTCGCGAAATCGGCTTTGCCGTGATCGCGATGACCCTGACGCTGGCCGCGGTGTACGCGCCGCTGGCGTTCACGCCGGGGCGCACCGGGCGGCTGTTCGCCGAATTTGCGCTGGCCCTGGCCGGCGCGGTGGTGGTGTCGGGCTTCGTGGCGCTGACGCTCTCGCCCATGCTGTGTTCCAAGCTGCTGCGCCACAACCCGAAGCCGAACGCTTTCGACCGCGGCATGGAGCGGGTGCTGGTGGCCATCACCAATGTATACAGCGCCGCGCTGGCCGCCAGCCTGAAGGTGCGCTGGCTGGTGGTGGGCGTGATGGTGGCGAGTGCGGTGGGCAGCTGGTGGCTGTTGCAGCACACGCGCCAGGAGCTGGCGCCCATCGAGGACCGCGGCGTGATCCTGGCCAACATCAACGGCCCCGATGGCGCCACCCTGGCCTACACGCGCCGCTATGCCGAAGCGATCGAACGCATCGGTCAGGACTATCCCGAGTTCGACCGCATCTTTGCCAACATCGGCAACCCCACCGTGGCCCAGGGCTCGGTCTTCCTGCGTGCCAAGCCCTGGGAGGAGCGCGACCGCTCCATGCAGGAGATCGCGCGCGAGATCGCGCCGCGCATGGCGGCGTTGCCGGGCATCAGCGCCTTTCCGATCACGCCACCGTCGCTCGGGCAGGGCTTCCGCGAGCGCCCCATCAACTACGTGATCGTCACCTCCGACAGCTACGACAACCTTTCGCGCGTGGTGCGCCGCTTCCAGGACGAAATGGCCAAACACCCGGGCTTCGTGCAGGTGGACACCGACCTGCGGCTGAACAAGCCCGAGATCCGCATGGACGTGGACCGCGAGCGCGCGGCCGACATGGGCGTGAGCGTGGACGCCATCGCCCGCACCGTGGAAACCCTGCTGGGCGGGCGCACCGTCACCCGCTACAAGCAGGGCGGCGAACAGTACGACGTGGTGGTGCAGACCGACAGCCTGCAGCGCAGCGCGCCGGAAGACATCGACCGCCTGTTCGTGCGCGGCCGCAACGACGCCATGATTCCGCTGGCCTCGCTGGTGAAGGTCAGCGAGGTGGTGGTGCCGCGCGAACTCAACCACTTCGGCCAGCGTCGCAGTGCGTCCATCACCGCCAACCTCGGGCCCGAGCTGGCGCTGGGCGACGCGCTCAACATCATGGACGGTATCGCGCGCGACGTGCTCCCGCCCGGCTACACCACCGACGTCAATGGCCAGAGCCGCGAGTTCCGCAACTCGTCGGGCTCGCTGGCGCTGGTGTTCGCGCTCTCGCTGCTGTTCATCTACCTGGTGCTGGCCGCGCAGTTCGAGAGTTTTGTCGACCCTTTCATCATCATGCTCAGCGTGCCGCTGTCCATGCTGGGTGCGCTGCTGGCGCTCAAGTTCACCGGGGGCACGCTCAACGTGTTCAGCCAGATCGGGCTCATCACCCTGGTGGGCCTGATCACCAAACACGGCATCCTGATCGTGGAGTTTTCCAACCAGCTGCGTGAGCAGGGGCGCTCCAAACTGGCGGCGGTGCAGGAGGCGGCGGCCCTGCGCCTGCGCCCCATCCTGATGACCACCGGGGCCATGGTGCTGGGGGCGATTCCGCTAGCCTTGGCCAGCGGCGCTGGCGCGGAAAGCCGCCAGCAGATCGGCTGGGTGATCGTGGGGGGCATGTCGCTGGGCACGCTGCTGACGGTGTTCGTGGTGCCCACCATGTACATGCTGCTGGCGCGCGACCGGCACACCTCGCGGGTCCTGCCCGACGCGCCGGCCGCCAGTGCCAGCGGGCACGACGTGCTGGTGGCCAAATGATCTGACGCCGGTGCCGCGGGCGCCGCGGGCTCGCCACAGCCGGTGGCTTCAGGGCAGAATCCGGAGGGTGTGCTGTTTGCTGGCGGCAGAGGAGGCGCCACGACCATGATCACCATCCGCATCCGGCGCTTTTCGCCCCACCAGAACGCCAAGGTGTTCGCCGTGCTGTCCACCGTGGGCGTCGCCATCTTCGTGTGGCCGTTCTGGCTCTTCCTGGGCAGCTCGGCCCCGTGGGAAGCGCAGCACCTGCACTGGTTTGTGTGGCTGGCGCCGCTGTTCTATTTCGTGATGACCTACCTGACTGTGTTCATCGGCTGCCTGGTCTTCAACCTGTTCAGTTCGTTCACCGGCGGGATCGAGGTCGGGGTGAGCGAGCTGCCATCTTCCTGAGGCCCGGCACGGGCCGGGCACGTCAGAGCAGGCCGTCGAACAGCAGCACGTCGACGCTGTCGCCGGCGGCCACGGGGCCCTGGTCATGGGCCAGCACGATCAGCGCGTTGGCTTCGAGCATGGAGCGCAGCACCCCCGATCCCTGGTGCTCGGCCGGGGTGGCGGTCAGGCGGCCGTCGGCCTGGCGCTGGACCAGCGCGCGCAGGTACTCGGTGCGGCCAGGCCGCTTTTTCAGCGCGGCGGTGCAGTGTGCCGGCACCGGCAGCGGCACCTGGGGCGTTGCGCCCATGAGGCGCTGCAGCGCCGGGCGCACGATCATCAGAAAACTCACCATGGCCGCCACCGGGTTGCCCGGCAGGCCGAACAGGCAGGTCGGGGCGCGCGCGGCGGCGGTGTCCCCGGCGGGCAGCACGCCGGCGGCGAACGGCCGGCCGGGCCGCATGGCCAGGTGGCAGAAGGCGACTTGGCCCAGGCGCTGCATCAGTTGCCGCGTGTGGTCGGCATCGCCGGCACCGACACCGCCGCTGGTGAGGATGGCGTCGGCCTCGCGGGCGGCGCGGCGGAAGGCGGCTTCGATGGCGGCCGGCTCGTCGGGCACGACGCCGAGGTCGATCACCTCGGCACCCAGGCGGGTGAGCAGCGCCCGCAGCGTGTGGCGGTTGCTGTCGTAGATGGCGCCCGGGCGAGCGGGCGCGCCGGGTTCCAGCAGTTCGTTGCCGGTGGACAGGCAGGCCACCCGCATCCGCCGGACCACCGGCACGCGGTCCAGGCCCAGGCTGGCCAGCAGACCCAGCGCGGCGGGCCCGATCGTCAGGCCCGTGGGCAGGGCGCTGTGGCCGGCGCGCAGGTCTTCCCCGCGGCAGCGGCGGTGGCTGCCCGGTGCCACGGTGTCGGCCGGCAGGTGCAGGGTGCTGCCTTCGATCTGCACCCGTTCATGGGGCACGACGGTGTCGGCCCCTTCGGGCATCACCGCGCCGGTCATGATGCGCACGCATTCGCCCGCGCCCAGGCGCGCGGCGGCGGGGCCGCCGGCCAGCACCGTGTGCGGCACCACCCGCAGGCGCAGGGCTTCGCCGGGCCGCAGGGAGGCGCCAGCGAACGCATAGCCGTCCATGGCCGCGTTGTCGTGCGGTGGCACGTCGACCGGGGACACCACGTCTTCGGCCAACACGCGCCCGAGTGCCTGCGCCAGGGGCACCTGCTCGCGCTCGGTCAGCGGTTGCACGCATTGCAGCAGCGCTTCGCGCACGGCGGGCACGGGCAGGTCGGCGGGGTGGGCGGCCAGCAGGGCTTGCAGCGGCCGGTCGGTCGAGGTCATGGATGGCGCGTGTGTTCCAGAGCCTGCAGCTCGGCCAGGGTGTTGAGGTTGGTGAAGGCTTGCGGTGGGGTGTCGCCGGGGCCGAAGACCTGCGTGCGGGTGTCCAGGCCCGCCAGCCAGAGGCCGACTTTGCGCCCGCCCGCCTGCAGGAAACGGCTCAGATTGTCGCGCAGCCCGGGGTCGGCTGCGTGCAGCAGGCCGAAGGTGGGCTGCAGGCGGGGCGGGGCGGCCGGGTCGTCGACGGGCGCGCGCAGCGTGACCGCTGCGGGGGTGGGGGTATGGGCCAGGGCCGCCAGCCGCACGGCCAGGTTCAGCGGGAACGCCGGCACGTCGCAGGGCACGACCAGCAGCCAGGGTGTGGTGCAGTGCGCCAGGCCGGCCAGGAAGCCGGCCAGCGGGCCGGGATGCGCCGGCACGCCTTCGGGCAAAGCGTCGGGCCAGACCGGGTGTCCCCAGGCCGCGTAGTCCGGCAGGTGCCGATTGGCGTTCAGCGCCACGGGCCCGATCAGGCCGCCTTGTTGGGCCTGCAGGCGTTGCAGCGCATGCAATGCCAGCGGCTGCGACCGGAAGCGCTGCAGGCCCTTGTCGGCGCCGCCCATGCGCAGGCCCTGGCCACCGGCCAGGACGAGGCCGGTGATGGCGCCCGGTGCGATGGGTGAATCGGTCACCTGCGAAGCGCGGCGCTCTTCAGCCGCCGATGTAGCTCATTTCGATGCGGCGCCCGGCGCCCGCCGCCTCGGGCGGTAGGGCCGCGCGCAGGGCCGAATAGCGGTCGCTGCGGGCCTGCCAGGTGGCGCCGATGGCACTGGCCAGCTCGGCGTCGCTGGCGCCCCTGCGCAGCAGGGCACGCAGGTCGTGGCCCTGCGAGGCGAACAGGCACAGGTACAGGCGCCCTTCCATGGACAGGCGGGCGCGGTTGCAGTCGCCGCAGAAGGCCTGGGTGACGCTGCTGATCAGACCGATCTCGCCGGCCTGCGGATCGTGCCGGCCGTCCGGGCCGGCGTGGCCCCAGCGTTCGGCGGTTTCGCCCGGGGTGCCGGGTTGCAGGGGCACCAGCGGCATGTCGCGGCGGATGTGTTCCAGCACCTGCGCGCTCGGCAGCACCTCGTCGAGCCGCCAGCCGTTGGTGGCGCCCACGTCCATGTATTCGATGAAGCGCAGCACGATGCCCGTGCCCCGGAAGTGGCGGACCATGGGCAGGATCTGGTCCTCGTTGGTGCCGCGCTTGACGACCATGTTGACCTTGATCGGGCCGAGCCCGGCGGCTTGTGCGGCCTCGATCCCGCGCAGCACGTCGGCCACCGGAAAATCGACATCGTTCATGCGCCGGAACACCGCGTCGTCGAGCCCGTCCAGGCTCACGGTCACGCGCTGCAGGCCGGCCGCCTTGAGGGCCTGGGCCTTGCGCGCGAGCAGCGAGCCGTTGGTGGTCAGTGTCAGGTCCAGCGGCTGGCCGTCGGGCGTGCGCAGGGCGGCCAGCATGGCCACCAGGGTTTCGATGTTCTTGCGCAGCAGGGGCTCGCCGCCGGTCAGGCGGATCTTGTGCACACCGTGCGCGACGAACAGCCGCGCCACGCGGGTGATCTCTTCAAAGCTGAGCAGCGCGCTGTGCGGCAGGTAGGGGTAGTCCTTGTCGAAGACGTCCTTGGGCATGCAGTAGCTGCAGCGGAAGTTGCAGCGGTCGGTGACGCTGATGCGCAGATCCCGCAGCGGCCGGCCCAGGGTGTCGTCCAACTGGCCGGTGACCGCCACAGGCTGCGGCGGCACGCGCATGGGCAGGGTCGCCATGCCTTCGACGGCCAGGGGGATCACGCGTTCGGACATCCCCCGATTCTCCCTCAGACGCAGCGGGCGCCGTCGACCTCCAGGCAAACCCCCGAGATGAAAGCGGCTTCGTCGCTGGCCAGGTAGAGCACCGCGTTGCCCACATCGTCCGGGGTGGAAAAGCGGCCCAGCGGGATGGTGCTGCGGAACTTGGCCAGGCGCTCTTCGGTGAGCTCGCCGCCCGCGAACGAGGCGCCCAGGCCGGTGAAGGGGTTCATCACCGGGTTGATGCAGTTGACGCGGATGTTGTCCGGGCCAAGCTCGGCCGCGAGCGACTTGCTGGTCGTGATGACCGCACCCTTGGAGCCGTTGTACCAGGTCAGGCCCGGGCGCGGGCGCACGCCGGCGGTGGACGCGATGTTGATGAACGCGCCGCCGCCATTGCGCCGGAACTCGGGCACCGCGTGCACGGTGGACAGGTAGATGCTCTTGACGTTGACCGCGTAGCAGCGGTCGAACTCGTCTTCGGGCACGTCCAGCGCGGGCTGGTTCTTGTGTGTCCAGCCGGCGTTGTTGACGAACACGTCGAGCTTGCCGTGGCGTTGCACGGTGGTGGTCACCAGGGCCTTCACGTCGGCCGACTGGGTGACGTCGGCCGCGACGAAGCTGGCCTGGCCGCCGGCCGCGAGGATGTCGGCGACGACCCGCTCGCCACCGGCCAAGTTGACGTCGTTGACGATGACGGCCGCGCCTTCCGCGGCCAGCCGCTTGGCAATGCCTTCACCGATGCCGCCGCCGGCCCCGGTGACGATGATGGACTTGTCTTTCAAACGCATGGGTGGTCTCCGTTGTCGGTTCAGCCGTGGCGGATGGCCACGGTTTTCAAAGTGGTGAAGCCCAGCAGGGCCTCGAAACCTTTTTCGCGGCCGTAGCCGCTGGACTTGACGCCGCCGAAGGGCAACTCGACGCCGCCGCCGGCACCGTAGTTGTTGATGAAGACCTGGCCGGCCTTGATCCGCCTGGCCATGCGGAACTGGCGCGCGCCGTCGCGCGTCCACACGCCCGCTACCAGACCGAACGCGGTGCTGTTGGCCAGCGCCACGGCGTGGTCTTCGTCGTCGAAAGACATGGCGGCCAGCACCGGGCCGAACACCTCTTCCTGCGCCAGTCGGTGGGTGGGCGGCACGTCGCGCAGCAGCGTGGGGGCAGCGTAGTAGCCCGTGGCATCGGCCTCGTCGACGATCCGGCCCTGGGCCACGGTGGGAATGCCGTCGGCCTGTGCCTGCGCCAGGAAGCTGCGCACCCGTTCGAGCTGGGTGTGGCGGATCAGCGGGCCCAGGTCCAGGTCCATCGATGGCGGGCCGGCGCGCAGTGTGGTGAAGGCGTGGCCGACGCGTTCGAGCACGCGCTCGTACACGCAGCGCTGCACCAGCAGGCGCGAGCCGGCGCTGCAGGTCTGACCGCTGTTCTGCACGATGGCGTTGATGAGGAAGGGCAGGGCCGCGTCCACGTCGGCATCTTCAAAGACGATTTGTGGGCCCTTGCCGCCCAGCTCCAGCGTGACGGGGCAGTGGCGCTCGGCGGCCACCTGCTGGATCAGCGTGCCCACGCGCGGGCTGCCGGTGAAGCTGATGTGGTCGATGCCCGGGTGGCGCGCCAGCGCGTCGCCCACCTCGTGGCCGTAGCCGGTGACGATGTTGATGGCGCCGGCCGGAAAGCCGACTTCGGCCGCCAGCTCGGCCACGCGGATCAGCGACAGGCAGGCGTCTTCCGACGGTTTGACCACGCACACGTTGCCGGCGGCCAGCGCACCGCCGACGCTGCGGCCGAAGATCTGCATCGGGTAGTTCCACGGGATCACGTGGCCGGTGACGCCGTGCGGTTCGCGCCAGGTCAGCACGCTGTAGCCGTCGAGGTAGGGGATGGTGTCGCCGTGCAGCTTGTCGCCCGCGCCGGCGTAGAACTCGAAGTAGCGCACCAGCGCGAGCGCGTCGGCCCGGGCCTGCCGGACGGGTTTGCCGCAGTCGCGCTGCTCGATGGCCGCCAGCTCGTCGGCGTGTTCGGCCACCTTGGCGCTGAGCTTCATGAGCAGGCGCCCTCGTTCGGCCGCGCTCAGGCGGCCCCAGCTGCGGTCCAGGCAGTCGCGCGCGGCGCGCACCGCCGCGTCCACGTCGGTGGCGTTGCTGCGCTCGATGGTGTCGTAGGGTTGGCCGTCGGCCGGGTCGATGACGGGCAGCGTCTGGCCGGAGCTGGAGCACACGGCCTCATTGGCGATGAAGTTCAGGGGCATGGGGCTTTCTCACTGAGGGCCGATGACGGGAGCGGGCCCGATGGGAGCGAGCGCCGGAGGCTTGGCAAAGACCGCGTCGCGCAGCGCCAGCGTC
>NZ_BSPB01000064.1:0-16784 GCF_030160815.1 Hydrogenophaga electricum
GCACCTGGCCATCGGGCGCCACCAGACCGCGTTCGTGGAGCAACTGGGCGAAGCGGATGGCGGAGGCTGCGCCGCGGCTGAAGCCGGCAACGGCCACACCCATGTCGCTCACTTGGGCGCCGGGAGTGTCCAGGTGCTCCAAGGCCGCGCGACGGAAATCGGTGTAGGCCTTTTCGGCGGCGGCCTGGATCGCGTCGGTGGGGAAGAAGGCGGCTTGCAGCGGACCGCCCAGGTCGCCGCCGGTGCCGACACCGGGGTAGTAGCCCACGCGAATCCCGGGGTTGTACTTCTGGGCATCTTCGCCCTGCCAGCCTAGCTGCCCAATGTTGGATGACCAGCCATCCCCGGCCAATTGAGGCCGTTCCCGGTCGTTGTTCGTGCCATCGAAAGCCGCGAAGAACGTGAACCGGGTGGCGCAGCCCTGCATTCCTGCGGTGGCCATCGCTTGCCGCGCGACCGGCAGGCGGGCCAGCTCTTGCGGCGTCAGCTCCCGGACAAAGGACGTTCCCATGGGGCACCTCAGCGGGACGGCGCGTTCGGGAAGATCTCGTAGGCCTGGTTGTACCGAGACAACCAGGTGCGGTGCGTTCGTTGCTTGGTCTCGGGTGGCTGAAGCTGTGGCGTGACCACGTAGACATACAGCTGCGGGCCGTCGATGACGAAGGTCAGCTCGTGGTCGGTCATGTCGCGGGGCAGGCGTTGGCGCAGGTCCACACGCTGCTCGAAGACTTCACCGGTGGCTTTGAGCCGCCACTTCACGGACAGGAATTCCCCCACCGGCATGGGGCCGTTGACGCCCATCTGATAGCCCAGGAAGTCTCCATCCTTGGCTTGGCGTTTGGTCATCGTGTACCGATCACCATAGCTGTAGGCCAGCAACTCTGCCTGCTCGGCCCAGCCGTCGTTCCAGCCATTGAAGTTGAAAGCGTGCGAGACCAATTGGGGCCCGCTGGCGCAGGCGGCCAGCGCCCAGAGCAGGCCGAGCGCGGCCAGTCCGCGGGCAAAGACGTGTTGGATGGACATCTGTTTTTCTCCTCCCCGTTCGGCCAGGGCAGGCCTGGCGACAGCGCGAGCATAAAGCAATGCCTTGGTATTCATGAAGAGCCACGGCCGGCCGCCGGGGTGTGCGTTGGGGTGGCCCCGGCGCGCAGTCGCGCCAGGGCTCAGCCCCAGGCCGCTTCCAGCGCGGCCAGTGCGCTGGCGATCACCGGTTCACCGGCCCGATCGGCCAGGTAGACCAGGGCCAGCTCGCATTCCAGCGCCACCTGGTCGGCGATCACCAGGCCGTGTGCCTGGGCCTCGCGCATGGCGATGGCGTCGCGCACCAGCGAGAGGCCGACGCCGCTCTTGACCAGGTCGAGCATGGACGCTTCCTGGTCCACCAGGGCGACGCGGCGCGGCGACAGGCCGGTGAGCGAGCCCGGGCCGAACACGCGCCGCTGCAGCCGGTGGTGCGCGCTGGCAGCGGGCGTCGCCAGCCAGGGCAGGGCGGCCAGCGCTTTCCAGTCCTTGCCGCGCACCTGGGGGCCCCAGCCGGCCGGGGCCAGCACGCGGTAGGTGAAGTGCGTGAGCGGGCGCAGTTGGAACGGCGCGCCCACCGGGTCGTGCGGCAGATCGAGAAAAAAGCCGACGTCGAGCTCACCACGGCCCACGCGGGCCAGCACGTCGCCGCTCATGCCCTGGCCCAGTTCGGTGCCGACCTGCGGCGCCATTTCGACCAGGTGCCGCAGAAAGCCGCCCAGGCGGGTGAATTCCGGGTCGAGGATGGTGCCGATGCGCAGTGTGCCGCGCACCGTCTGGTGCAGGGTGGCGGCGGCCTGGGCGACATCGGCCAGCGCGGCCAGCGCTTTTTCCGCCACCGGCAGCAGGGCCGCACCGTCGGCGGTGAGGGCCATGCCGCGCGGCGTGCGGTCGAACAGGCGCAGCCCGGTGGTTTCGGCCAGGGCCTTGAGTTGCAGGCTCACCGCGGGCTGGCTCAGGCACAGTTGCTGGGCCGCGCGCGAAACGTGGCCTTCGCGGGCCACGGCCACGAAGGCGCGCAGCGCCTGGGGGTCGGGGGTGTGCGGAAAAGCCGGGCTGGGGCGGCGGGTTGTCATTTGCGAAGCTTATATCAATGCTTGCCGAATCTCATTGGATTCCAGGCGCTGCCTGCGGCACACTGCGCAGCATTTGCCCGTTGTCATCAAACGGGCAAATGATCAGAGCCCGGCAGGGCCGAGGAGACTGCGGCATGAGCGACACCACTTTCGACCACATCGTCATCGGCGCGGGCACGGCGGGTTGCCTGCTGGCCAACCGGCTCAGCGCCGACCCGGCGCGGCGGGTGCTGCTGGTCGAGGCTGGCCGCAAGGACGATTACCACTGGATCCACATCCCCGTGGGGTATCTCTATTGCATCGGCAACCCGCGCACCGACTGGCTCTACCAGACCGAGCCCGACGCGGGCCTCAATGGCCGCCGGCTGCGCTATCCGCGCGGCAAGACGCTGGGGGGCTGCTCCAGCATCAACGGCATGATCTACATGCGCGGCCAGGCGCGCGACTACAACCAGTGGGCGCAGCTGACGGGCGACGACCAGTGGCGCTGGGCGAACTGCCTGCCCGACTTCATGGCGCACGAAGACCACTGGCGGCTCGATGCACGCCACGAGGGCCTGACCGACCCCGCCTTTGCCGCCCTGCACGGCAACCGGGCGACCGGTGGTGGCGGGGAATGGCGCGTGGAAAAGCAGCGCCTGCGCTGGGACATCCTGGACGCCTTTGCCCAGGCGGCGCAGCAGGCCGGCCTGCCGGCCACCGACGACTTCAACCGCGGCGACAACGAGGGCGTGGGCTATTTCGAGGTCAACCAGCGCGCCGGCTGGCGCTGGAACGCCAGCAAGGCTTTTTTGCGGCCGGTTCGGCAGCGTCCCAACCTGACGGTCTGGACCGAGGCGCAGGTCGAACGCCTGCGGCTGGAGCGTGACGCGGCGGGCGCGCTGCGCTGCACGGGGGCCGACATCGTGCGTCGCGGCCAGCGCGTGAGCGTGTCGGCCACCCGCGAGGTGGTGCTCAGTGCCGGCAGTATCGGCTCGGTGCAGATCCTGCAGCTCTCGGGCATCGGCCCGGCTGCCGTGCTGCAGGCCGCGGGGGTGCCGGTGGTGCACGAGCTGCCGGGCGTGGGCGAAAACCTGCAGGACCATCTGCAGATCCGCTCGGTCTACAAGGTGCAGGGCGCGCAGACGCTCAACACGCTGGCGAATTCGCTCTGGGGGCAGGCCCGCATCGGGCTGGAATACGCGCTGCGGCGCAGCGGGCCCATGAGCATGGCGCCCAGCCAGCTGGGCGCGTTCACCCGCAGCGACCCGGCCCAGCCGCACGCCAACATCCAGTACCACGTGCAGCCGCTCAGCCTGGACGCCTTCGGCGAGCCGCTGCACCCGTTCCCGGCTTTCACGGTCAGTGTGTGCAACCTCAACCCGAGCAGCCGCGGGCACGTGCGCATCCGCAGCGCGCGCTTCGAGGACGCGCCGGCCATCGCACCGAACTACCTCAGCACGGCCGCAGACCGCCAGGTGGCGGCCGACAGCCTGCGTGTCACGCGCCGCATCGTCGGCCAGCCGGCGCTGGCGAAATACCGGCCCGAAGAATTCAAGCCAGGACCGCAGTACCAGAGCGACGAAGAGCTGGCGCGCCTGGCCGGCGACATCGCCAGCACCATCTTCCACCCGGTGGGCACGACCCGGATGGGGCCGGCCGGCGACCCGATGGCGGTGCTCGACAGCCGCCTGCGCGTGCGCGGCGTGGCCGGGCTGCGTGTGGTGGATGCGGGCGTGATGCCCACCATCACCAGCGGCAACACCAACAGCCCCACGCTGATGGTGGCGGAAAAGGCCGCGCGCTGGATGGTGTCGGGCGGGTAAAGAAGCCGACACACAGCGCACAGCCGGCCGGGGCCTGCCTACACTGGCGGGCTGGGCCACCTGCTGGCCCGGTGCTGCCATGTCCGAGCCTTCCGATCCCACCGTTGCGCCCCCCCTGACCCGTTGCCTGCTGGTCGATGACGACCCCGGCATCCGGGCGTTGCTGGCCGACTTTCTGCGGCCCTTCGGCATGCCGCTGGTGTCGGTGGCCAGCGGCGTGGCCATGCGCCAGCACCTGACCAGCGAGACCTTCGACGTGCTGCTGCTGGACCTGATGCTGCCCGGCGAAAGCGGGCTCGACCTGTGCCAGTGGGTCAAGCAACACCAGCCGCGGCTGCCGGTGATCATGCTGACCGCGCAGGGCGACACCTGTTCCCGCGTGCTCGGCCTCGAACTCGGCGCCGACGACTACCTGCCCAAGCCCTTCGAGCCGCGCGAACTGGTGGCGCGCATCCGCGCCGTGCTGCGCACCGCCAGTGGCGCGGCCCAGGCGCCCGCGCGCACCCGCACCGCCATCGGCGACTGGACCTTCGACCGCGTGCAGCGCCGCCTGCACAGCCCCGATGGTGTGATGGTGCCGCTGTCGGCGGCCGAATACCGGTTGCTGGTGGCCTTTGTGGACCACCCGGGCCAGGCGCTCACGCGCGAGCGTCTGCTCGAAATCACCCGCGCACGGGGGGTGGAAACCCAGGGCCGCAGCATCGATCTGGCGGTGTCGCGGTTGCGCAGCAAGCTGGGCGAAACCGACGCGCATGCGGGCCTGATCCGCACGCTGCGTGGCACCGGTTACCTGTTCGCACCGAGGAAAGCGCCATGAGCTGGCGCGTGTGGCGCGAACGCTTCAAGCGGGTCGACTCGCTGTTCCTGCGCCTGTTCCTGCTCATGTGGGTGACGCTGGTGCTCAGCCATCTGGTCGCGTTTTCGGTCGTTTCGCCCATGGGCGTGGCCTGGATCGGGCAACTGTCCACACAGGGTGCGTCGGCTTTGCCCACGCTGCCATCCCTGCCCCCAGGCAACCCGCTGTCGGACCGGAACGATGAGGCCGGCCGCCGGCCACCGCCCCAGTGGGCCCCGCCCGATGAAACCGCTTGGCCGCCGGATGCCGTGGCCGGGCCGGATGCCGGCCCGCGGCCCCAGCCGCGGGCGCTGTGGCTCGACTACGTGTTGCGGGCGCTGATCATCGGCGTGGGCGCGGCCCTGGGGGCGCGCTGGCTGTCGGCGCCCATGCGGCGGCTGGCCCAGGCCTCCACCACGCTGTCGCAGGAACTGGCCGACGGCCGCGACCCGCCCGCACTCGACGAGCGCCACGGCACGGTCGAGGTGCGCGACAGCGCCCGGGCCTTCAACCGCATGGCGCTCGCGCTCAAGCACCAGTTCGACCAGCGCAACCTGCACATGGCGGCCATGTCGCACGACCTGCGCACGCCGCTGACCCGGCTGCGCCTGCGGCTGGAACACCTGCCCGAAGAGGCGGCCCGCGCGGCCGGCGAGGACATCCGCGCCATGGACGAGCTGATCGACGGCTCGCTGGCGGTGGTGCGCGAGCAGTCCACCGCCTCGCCGCCGCTGCGGCTGGACCTGGGCGCTCTGCTGCAGTCGCTCGCCGACGATCTGGTCGAACTCGGGCAGCCGGTCAGCCTGACCGACCCGCTGCCGGCGGCGCGCGTGTGCGCCCACCCGGCCTCGCTGCGCCGCATCGTCGACAACCTCGTGGGCAATGCCTTGCGCTACGGTGGCCAGGCGCGCATCGCACTGCATGTGGTCGACGGGCAGGCCCAGGTGTGGGTCGACGACGATGGCCCGGGCATTGCTCCGGAGCAGTGGGACCGGGTGTTCCAGCCCTGGGTGCAACTGCCCGAGGCGGCCGGCATCGCGGGCGCGGAAGGCAGTGGCCTGGGCCTGGCCATTGCCCGCGACCTGGCGCTGCGCGAAGGCGGCCGCCTGGATTTGTCGAACCGCCCGGAAGGCGGTCTGCGCGCCACGCTGCATCTGCCAACCGCCTGACGGCTGCGGCGGAGTGGCCGCCTCCCGGGAGCGGTTTGTGTCGGCCCCTATACACAATGCAGAAGTGGGGTTCACAGGCGCTTCCCAGAATCAATGGGTATGCACCTGGCCACCCTCTCTGCCCCTTCTGCCGTCCAGGCCGGCACACCGCCGGGCCTGATGCCCTCTCCGGTCGACCGGCTGCCGGTGCGGCCCACCCGGCGGCGTTATCCGCTGACGGAGTTTCTGCGCGCGTCACCCCTGCTGCGCAGCGACATCGCCTTCAACAGCCCCGGTCTGCCCCTGACGCTGACGTTGCGCCTGCGGGATGGGTGGGGCCTGGCGATTCCGCGGGCGGCGGTCTACATCTGGCACCACGACGCCTGCGGCTGGACCTTTGACGCGGCCGACGACGAACTGGGCGCTGTGACCATGATGCGCGGCGTGCAGTTCACCGACGCCCACGGCGCGGTGCAGTTCCGCACCGTCTACCCCGGCCGCTACGGGGACGGCAGCGTGCCGGTGTACGTGCAGGTGTACTTCAGCGACGGCCGGCACGTGGTGTCGCGCACCGACGCCTGCCTGCAACTGCCCGCGCGCAGCGAGGCCCTGGGCGGGCGCCTGCTGGCCCCGCCCGTCGGGCCGGGCCAGCGCAAGCCGCGCTTCGATACCGAGCACGAGGTGGCGCTCATCGAGGTGGCACCGGTCCATGACGACCCGTTCACCGAGGGCCTGCGGGCCGACGTGGTGCTGAACGTGGCCCTGGTGCAGTTGCCCGCTTCCCACTGATCCCATCCTTTTCTACCCCCGACACCATGCACACCCACGGACTGAAACACGATCTCGACACCCTGCTGCGCCAGCAGGCATGCCGCCGCCAGGCCCTGCGCTGGCTCGCCAGCGGCGGCCTGGTGGCCAGCGCCCCCTGGGTTCTGGCCGCCTGCGGCGGCGCCGATGACGACGAAGACGCGGCCAGCAGCGCGGCCTCGTCCGCCGGCAATGGCACCACCTGCCGCACCATGCCCACCGAAACCGCGGGTCCCTACCCGGCCGATGGGTCCAGCGCGTCGGGCCAGCGGCTGAACGCGCTGGCGCTGTCGGGCATCGTGCGCAGCGACATCCGCAGCAGCATCGCGGGCGCGAGCGGCACGGCCGGCGGCGTGCCGTTGACGGTGACCCTGAACCTGGTGAACGCTGCAGGGGCCTGCGCGCCCCTGGCCGGTCGGGCGGTGTACCTCTGGCATTGCACGCGCGAGGGCACGTATTCGATGTATTCGGGCGGCATCACGGGCGAAAACTACCTGCGCGGTGTGCAGGTCAGCGACGACAGCGGGCAGGTCAGCTTCACGACCATCTTTCCCGGCTGCTACAGCGGCCGCTGGCCGCACATCCATTTCGAGGTCTACGACAGCCTGTCCAGCGCGGTCGACAGCGCAGCGGTCAGCGACTACGACAAGGTGTCGCAACTGGCGCTGCCGGTGAGCGCCTGCAACCAGGTTTACGGGGTGGTGTCCGGCTACGGTGCCAGCGTGGGCAATCTGGCGCAGGTTTCGCTGGCGAGCGACAACGTGTTTGGCGACGACGCCGCGGCCTGGCAACTGGCCACGGTCACAGGCGATGCGGGGTCGGGCTTTCAGGCAACGCTGCAGGTGGGGCTGGGCGCCTGAGAGGCCACGCCTGTCGCTAGCCCTCAGCGCAAGCGGCCGATGTAGCGGGTGTTGACGTCGTTGGCTGCCGGAACGGCCGCCAGCGGCACCGCCGAAGCGGCGGCCGGTGTCACTTCCGGCGGAGGCGGGGGCGCGGGCGCCTTGCGCGGCGGCATGACCAGCATTTCCAGCCGGTCCGCCAGCGGCAGCAATTCTTCGTGACCGTCGGCGGCCGCCTTCTCGCGCGCAAACCGGATCATGGCCTGGGCGTACTCGATGTTGCTGGCCATCCATTCGGTGTCCGTGACGCGGCCGGTTTTGCGGCGCAAGAGCACATGAAGGTGCGCAGCGGTGGCCAGTGCATCGTTTTGTGACATTGTGTACCCCTCAACCAACGACAGGGTTCCTTGTGCATTTCCTGTGCCAGCATGTGGGGTGACTCCGGGAAACCCCGAATGCACAGCCATGGTGCGCGCAGCTACATTATTGGCACTCGCTGTCAGTGCAAGCGCTGGCGACCGCGGGGGACCGAGGAGACAAACCCAGTCCACAAGCAGAACAACGCTGACAGCGTCCCAAGAGATGCCCTGAACAGCAGCCGACCCCTCGGGGTCGGCTTTTTTTTGCCTGTTCACCCCGGGCCGGCTTCGTGCGGGGCTCTTGGGGCTGAAAAGTAAATTTCCATTTTGTTTCTGAAATTGGATGGTATTTTTCCAATTTGTTTTTTGTCAAACGGCAAGGGCCACCGAAGGTCGGAAAAATAGTTTTTGAAATCAATGGGTTGAAGAGGGTATCTGGTGTTTACCCGGGGTGGGCGGAAACTGGCGCATGGATTGCAGATGACCAGGCACCTGTCTGCCGGATTGCCGGCCGGGCGGGCACCGTCCGCCACACAGTCAACGGAGACACCCCACGATGGAAACCTTCTACGAGGTCATGCGCCGCAAGGGCATTTCGCGCCGCAGTTTCACCAAGTACTGCTCGCTCACCGCCACCTCGCTGGGGCTGGCGCCGAGTTTTGTGCCCCAGATCGTCCACGCCATGGAAACCAAGCCGCGCACCCCGGTGCTGTGGCTGCACGGCCTGGAATGCACCTGCTGCACGGAAGCCTTCATCCGTTCGGCCCACCCGCTGGCCAAGGACGTGGTGCTGTCCATGATCAGCCTGGATTACGACGACACCCTGATGGCCGCCGCGGGCCACCAGGCCGAGGCGATTCTCGAAGAGATCATGACCAAGTACAAGGGTCAGTACATCCTGGCCGTGGAAGGCAACCCGCCGCTCAATGAAGACGGCATGTTCTGCATCCAGTCGGGCAAGCCCTTTATCGAAAAACTCAAGCACGTCGCCAAGGACGCCAAGGCCATCATCGCCTGGGGTTCCTGCGCCTCCTGGGGCTGCGTGCAGGCCGCCAAGCCCAATCCGACGCAGGCCACGCCGATACACAAGGTCATCACCGACAAGCCGATCATCAAGGTGCCCGGCTGCCCGCCCATCCCCGAGGTGATGACCGGTGTGATCACCTACATGCTCACCTTCGACAAGGTGCCCGAGCTGGACCGCCAGGGCCGCCCGAAGATGTTCTACAGCCAGCGCATCCACGACAAGTGCTACCGCCGGCCGCACTTCGATGCCGGCCAGTTCGTCGAAACCTGGGACGACGAGTCCGCGCGCAAGGGCTACTGCCTCTACAAGGTGGGCTGCAAGGGCCCGACCACCTACAACGCCTGCTCCACCGTGCAGTGGAACGAGGGCACGAGCTTCCCGATCAAGGCCGGCCACGGCTGCATCGGCTGCTCCGAGGACGGTTTCTGGGACAAGGGTTCGTTCTACGACCGCCTGACCGACATCCACCAGTTCGGCATCGAAGCCAACGCCGATCAGGTCGGTGCGACGGCGGCGGGCGTGGTCGGTGCGGCGGTGGCCGCGCACGCCGCGATCTCGGTGGCCAAACGCTCCCGCGACGCGGCCCAGGCCAAGAAGCAGGCCGCCACCACCCCCAACGCCTGACGCAGCACCAGAGGAAGAACAGACATGGGCGCTTACGAAACCCAGGGCTTCAAGCTCGACAACTCCGGCCGCCGTGTGGTGGTCGATCCCGTGACCCGCATCGAGGGTCACATGCGCTGCGAGGTCAACCTCGACAGCAACAACGTGATCCGCAACGCCGTCTCCACGGGCACGATGTGGCGCGGTCTGGAAGTGATCCTCAAGGGTCGCGATCCGCGCGACGCCTGGGCCTTCGTGGAACGCATCTGCGGCGTCTGCACCGGCTGCCATGCGCTGACGTCGGTGCGTGCGGTGGAGGACGCGCTGGGCATCAAGATCCCGCTGAACGCCCACCTGATCCGCGAGATGATGGCCAAGACGCTGCAGGTGCACGACCACGCGGTGCACTTCTACCACCTGCACGCGCTGGACTGGGTCGACGTGGTCTCGGCGCTGAAGGCCGACCCGAAGAAGACCAGCGACCTGCAGCACCTGGTCTCGCCCGCGCACCCGATGTCCTCGCCGGGCTACTTCCGCGACGTGCAGAACCGCCTGAAGAAGTTCGTCGAAAGCGGCCAGCTCGGCCCGTTCGCCAACGGCTACTGGGGCTCCAAGGCCTACGTGCTGCCGGCCGAGGCCAATCTCATGGCCGTCACCCACTACCTCGAAGCGCTGGACCTGCAGAAGGAATGGGTCAAGGTGCACACCATCTTCGGTGGCAAGAACCCGCACCCGAACTACATGGTCGGTGGTGTGCCCTGCGCGATCAACATCGATGGCAATGGCGCCGCTGGCGCGCCCATCAACATGGAGCGCCTGAACTTCGTTGAAGCCCGCATCAAGGAGATGATCGACTTCAACAACAACGTCTACATCCCCGACGTGTTGGCCATCGGCACGATCTACAAGCAGGCTGGCTGGCTTTACGGCGGCGGTCTGAGTGCCACCAACGTGGCCGACTACGGTACCTACGAGAAGGTGCCGTACGACCACAGCACGCACCAGTTGCCGGGCGGCGTGATCCTCGATGGCGACTGGAACAAGATCCACGAAATCGACCCGCGCGACCCCGAACAGGTGCAGGAATTCGTGACCCACAGCTGGTACAAGTACGGCGACGAAACCCAGGGCCTGCACCCCTGGGACGGCGTCACCGAGGCCAACTACCAGCCCGAAGGCCCGAACTTCAAGGGCACACGCACCCGGATCGAGCAGCTCGATGAGAGCGCCAAGTACTCGTGGATCAAGTCGCCGCGCTGGCGCGGCCACGCGGTGGAAGTGGGCCCGCTGTCGCGCTACATCCTGGGCTATGCGCATGCGATGCAGGGCAACAAGTACTGCCAGCGCGTCAAGCAGCAGATCGACGAATCGGCCATCGCCATCAACAGCGCGATTCCGAAAGCGCTGGGCCTGCCCGAGACGAACTACAGCGCCAAGCAGCTGCTGCCCACCACCATCGGCCGCACCCTGGCACGCGCGCTGGAAAGCCAGTACGCCGCCGAGATGATGATGGACGACTTCCGGCAGATGGTCGGCAACATCAAGGCCGGCGACAGCAGCACCGCCAACGTCGAGAAGTGGGACCCCAAGACCTGGCCGAAGGAGGCCAAGGGCGTTGGCACGGTGGCCGCGCCGCGCGGCATGCTGGGGCACTGGATCAAGATCAAGGACGGCAAGATCGAGAACTACCAGTGCGTGGTGCCCACGACCTGGAACGGCTCGCCCCGCGACGCCAAGGGTCAGATCGGCGCCTTCGAGGCCTCGCTGATGAACACGCCCATGGTCAACCCTGAGCAGCCGCTGGAGATCCTGCGCACGCTGCACAGCTTCGATCCCTGCCTGGCCTGCTCCACCCACGTGATGAGCCCCGAAGGCCAGGAAATGGCCCGCGTGACGGTTCGCTGAACGCGCCACGCATCAACGAGGAGAAACCCATGCAAGCAAAAACCATCCGTCGCGCCACCGCGGCCGCGCTGTTGGCCGGCCTGGCCGGCGCCGCCCAGGCCCACACCGGCCACGGCACCAGCAGCCTCCTGGAAGGCCTGGTCCACCCCTTCGGCCCCGACCACCTGCTGGCCATGGTCGCCGTGGGCATCTGGTCGGTCTCGGCCCTGCCCGCGAACAAGGCCTGGCAAGGCCCGGCTACCTTCCTGCTGGCCCTGGTGGCCAGCGCCGTGCTGGGCATGATGGGCCTGACCGTGCCCTACCTGGAACACGCCATCTCGCTGAGCGTGGTGATGTTCGGCGCCATGCTGATCCTGGCGGCCGGGCCCCTGCCGCCCGCCATGGGTCTGGGCCTGATCGCCGCGGCCGCGTCGCTGCACGGCCTGGCCCACGGTGCCGAAACGCCCGAGACCGGCTTTGCCGGCTACGCGCTCGGCTTCCTGCTGACCACGGCCGTGCTGCACATCGGCGGCGTGGGCATCGGCCTGGCGATCAAGCGCTGGCTGGGCCGGCGCAGTGGTCTGGCGCTGGGCAGCCTGGGCGCCGCGCTCAGCGCCGCTGGCGTCTACCTGTTCAGCCAGTTGGCGGTCTGACCGCGCACCGCCCTCAAGGAGCCCGCCATGTCTGCCTTGTCTCCGCAACAACTGGCCCAGCAGCGGCTGGCCGACGTCACCGGCATGGACGACAGCGCCATCGCGCACGGTCAGTCCACCCGCTCGGTCTACGTGTACGAAGCGCCGGTGCGCCTGTGGCACTGGATCAATGTGCTGGCCATCACCGTGCTCTGCGTCACGGGCTACTTCATCGGTCAGCCCCTGCCGACCATGCCTGGCGAGGCCAGCCAGCACTATGTGATGGGCTACATCCGGTTCGCCCACTTCGCGGCCGGTTACATCATGGCCGTGGGGTTGCTGGGCCGGGCCTACTGGGCGCTGGTGGGCAACCACCATGCGCGCGAGCTGTTCTGGGTGCCGCTGTTCCAGAAGGCCTACTGGCGCGAGGTTTTCAACATGCTGCGCTGGTACCTGTTCCTCATCCCCAAGCCGAACCAGTACGTCGGGCACAACCCGCTGGCGCGCTTCGCGATGTTCACGGGCTACCTGATGCTCTCGCTGTTCATGATCGTGACAGGGTTTGCGCTCTACGGCGAAGGCGCGCAGATGGGGTCGTGGCAGGAAACGCTGTTCGGCTGGGTCATCCCGCTGTTCGGCCAGAGCCAGGACGTGCACACCTTCCACCGCCTCGGCATGTGGGCCATGGTGATCTTCATCACGCTGCATGTGTACGCGGCGATCCGCGAAGACATCATGGGCCGCCAGAGCATCGTCTCGACCATGATTTCCGGGCACCGCACGTTCAAGGATTGACCCCCACCCGCGCCGCAGGACGGGACGCCCCCCGCGCCGCCTTCGGCGTCACCCCCCCAGGGGGCGGCGCTGGAGGCCCGGCGGAGCCGGTTCCTCGGCGCCCTTGATTCAGGCACTTCGCTACCACTTCGTCTCCTTGTCATGACGCGCACCGCACCCCTTCATCAGCACCCCATCGCGTCGGTGATCCCGCCGCGCGGGGTGCCGGTGCGTGCGCCGATGCATCCGGGGCGCTTGCTGGCGCGCACCTGCCTGGCACCGCTCTCGCTCAACCAGAGCGAGGCCGCGCGCCTGCTGGGCCTGTCGCGCCGTCGGCTGCATGAGCTGGTGCACGGCCAGCGCGCCATGTCGCCCGACACCGCCATCCGCTGCGCGCGGCAGTTCGGCATCGACGCCGGCTTCTGGCTCGCACAGCAGGCCGCCTGGGACAGCTTCCACGCCTGGAAGCGCCTGTCCGCAGGCCCGGCCGTTTCCCCCACCCCCTGATTTTTGAAGGTCTGTCCTGCCATGAGCGCCACTCCGACCGAAAACACCTGTCACCCCCGGGGTGACACCCTGCCGGCCCGCATCGTCGTGCTGGGCATCGGCAACCTGCTGTGGGCCGACGAAGGTTTCGGCGTGCGCTGCATCGAGGCGCTGCAGCGCCGCTACGAGTTCGCCGACCATGTGCAGCTCATCGACGGCGGCACCCAGGGCCTGTACCTGATCCAGCATGTGCAGGAAGCCGACGCGCTGCTGATCTTCGACGCCATCGACTACGGCCTCGAACCCGGCACGCTCAAGCAGGTGCGCGACGACGAGGTGCCGCGTTTCATGGGCGCCAAGAAGATGAGCCTGCACCAGACCGGCTTCCAGGAGGTGCTCTCGCTGGCCACGCTCACCGGCAAGTACCCGCAGCAGGTACTGCTGATCGGCTGCCAGCCGCAGGAGCTGGAGGACTACGGCGGCAGCCTGCGGCCGGTGGTCAAGGCCGCGATGGAAGACGCGTTGGCGCTCGGCGTGGCCGAGCTTGAACGCTGGGGTGCCCGGCCGGTGGAACGCCGCACGCCGCTGGCCGTGCGCGAGGCCGTGACGCTGGACGAACTGGCTTTGACCGCCTACGAGGCGCAAAGGCCCGCAGCGGAAGAAGCATGCCGCATCGGCGACGACCGCTTCATGCCGAAAGCCGAGGTCTGAACCATGTGCATCGGCATCCCCATGCAGGTGATCGAAGCCGAGGGCCGCTTCGCCCAGTGCGAAGGGCGCGGTGAGCGACGCCGCATCCACACGGCGCTGGTCGGCGAGGTGCGTGCAGGCGACTGGCTGCTGGTCTTCATCGACGACGCGCGCGAGCGCATCGACGCCGACCGCGCCGCCGAGGTCAACGCGGCGCTGGATCTGGTGATGGGTGCCATGCAGGGCGCGGGAGCGGACCACGCGGTCGATTTCGCCCTCCCGTCGCAGATGGATGCCGACCAACTCCGTGCCCTGACCGGCCAATGATTTCTTCAGGAGAACAGACATGATCGAAGTGACAGAAGCCCACGCCCCGCTGGTGCAGCGCCTGGCCCGCGATTTCGGCGCCACCTGGGTCGACGAGACCAGCGTCGCCGACTGGACCGCCGGTGGCGGCGACCGCGTCGTGCTGCTGGCCGGCGACCCGGTGCGCTTTCCCGAAGGCGTGGACGTGGCGGCGGTGCTGCCCGAGCTGATGAAAGCTTTCCCGAGCCGCTTTGCGGTGGCCGTGGTGCCGCGCGACAGCGAGGACGCGGTGGCGCGCCGCTACGGCTCACAGCGCTGGCCCACGCTGCTGTTCTTCCGCGAAGGTCAGTACGTCACCGCGATCGCCGGCATGCAGGACTGGGATGTGTACCTGTCCGGCGTCGCCGCCGCGCTGGCCATGCCGCCCTCGCGTCCACCCACCATCGGTATCCCCGTCGTCAGCCAGGGCGCCGGCAGCGGCTGCCACTGAATCCCTTTGTCGTCCACACCGAGCGCCGCATGAAAGACTTTCCCATTCCCGTCGTTGCCCTGGGTCCCGGCACGCAGACCGAGGACGAATCGCTGAGCTACCTGTCCATGCCCAAGGACATGGACACCTACCGCCCGCCCATGCTGCCCGAGCCGGAAGAGATCGCCGGCCGCACCCAGGCGCGTGCCGTGCTGACCCAGGTGTGCGACCTGCTTGACGCCGCCGCCGAAGGCCGGTCCGGGGCCCAGGTCGGCCTGCGTGGCCTGTCGGCGGACGACCTGGGCCTGGTCAACCAGGTGATGGGCGAGGGCGAAGCCAGCGCCATCGTGCGCGATGACACTTCTGGCCTGGAGGTGCGGGTGCAGGAGTCGGTGTTCGCCGGCGTCTGGCGCCTGATGAGCTTCAAGGACGGTGTCTGTGTCGACGACGCCATCGAGGTCGGCCCCGTCCCAGCGCTGCTGCGCACCGTGGCCGCCGAAGACGCCATGGTGGCCTACCGCCCCTGGTCCGGCGCGTTGCCGCCCAACGTGCAGAACGCGCCGTTGCTGCTCGACGAAATCCGCGACCAGGTGTCGCGCTGGCGGCCTGGCCAGGCGCCGCATGTGGTCAACCTCACGCTGCTGCCGGTGACGCCCGAAGACATCGGCTTCCTCGATCACCAGCTCGGTACCGGCCGCGTGCTGCTGCTCTCGCGCGGTTACGGCAACTGCCGCATTTCCAACACGCGCCACCCGAATTGCTGGCGCGTGGTGTACTACAACTCGATGGATGCGGTGATCCTGAACACGGTCGAAGTGGTCGACATGCCCGAGGTGGCGATGGCGGCCCCCGAAGATCTGCGCGACTCGCACACCCGCCTGGCCGACGTGCTGGGCTATCTGGAGCAGGCATGACGGGCCCCCACGCTCCGCCGCTGCGCGGGTCGCTGCCCCCCGAGGGGGCTGACCCCACCTTGGGGCGGCCCGGCGATGGGGTCGGTGGCCCCCACGCATCCCCCGGCGGCTTCGAGGGCTCCTACCTCGGCAACCGCGCGCTGCTGCGGTCCGATACGCGCCTCGAATGCAAGATCTGCTGGTGGGTGTACGACCCGGCCGAGGGCGATCCGCAGTGGCAGATTCCACCCGGCACCCCGTTCACCGAGCTGCCGCCGCACTGGCGCTGCCCCAACTGCGACTGTCCGCCCGAGCAGTTCATGGTGCTGGAATGAGAGCGCACCCCCCTGCGCCGCTGCGCGGCTTCCCCCCTCTGTGGCGCGCCTGCGGCGCTTCTAGGGGGGACGGCAGCTTGGGCCGGCGGAGCCGGACCCTCGCTGCCCCTGGCTGGGGCTGCTGTGCGCCGGAGCGCTTGCCGTGAGCGTGCTGTCCCATTCCGTCCCCTCTTTGGATGCGCGCGTAGCAGCGCTGGTGGCGTTTTACCGCCGGGTGCAGACCGAGCGCATGGTGGGCGTGCCCATCCTGAACCCGGCGCTGTCGGTCGAGGCGGTGGGTTTCCAGTGGGGCGAGGCCGTCGCCGGTGAAACGGCGCCCGAGGCCGATCCGGTGGCCGAGGGGGTGCTCATCACGCCCTGGTTCATGAGTCTGGTGCGGCTGCCGGCGCGGGCGCAGGGCCATGGTCACCGCGTCGGGCGCAGCTTTGTGCGCGACTTCGGCGGCGAACGGTTCGACTTCATCGGCGCGCACGATCCGGCCGTGGGCTACCACGAGACCTGCGCGCTGTTTTCGCCCATGCAGGATTTCGCCCGCATGGACCAGGCGCGCGAGACCGCGCTCGAATCGCTCAAGCTGGTGCGTCCGGCGCCGGTTCCCGCCGCGGTCTCGACCACTGCGGCCCCGGTGACGACGGCGGAGCCCGTGCCATCTCGCCGCGCCTTCTTCCTGGCCCGCCGCCCTGGCGCGGGCGCCGCGCCATGACGATGCCCGACCTGATCGGCCGGCTGCGCGTTCAGCCCGGCCTGCCGCCACCGGCCGCGCTGCACAGCGGACGCCGCGCCTGGGCGGGTGCAC
>NZ_BSPB01000065.1:0-16406 GCF_030160815.1 Hydrogenophaga electricum
TGATCAAACACGCGGTCAACATCGACCTGCCGCGCGCGAGCAACCAGAAGCTGCTGGACAAGCCGGAGAACGTGCGGCTGTCGGTGGACGCCGAGGGGGCGTACTACTGGAACGATGCGCGGGTGGACGATGCCGTCTTCGAGCAGCGCCTGAACGACACGGCTGCGATGGAGCCGCAGCCGGAGCTGCACATCCGCGGGGACAAGGCGGTGCGCTACGAGCGCGTGGCCCAGGCCATGGCGGCCGCTCAGCGCGCCGGCGTGCGCAAGATCGGCTTCGTGATCGAACCGCCGGCCCGGCCCTGACGGGCGTGGGCGCTCAGGCAGCGGCCGCTGACGTGCGGGGCCGGCCCGGTGCGGGTGGCGACGACGCGCTGCCGCCGCGCGCGAAGGTGACCACGTGGTCCACCTCGGCACGGATGCCGATCCATTCGCCCACCGCGTGGTTGTGGTGCGAGGGCACGTGGGTCATCAGCGTCTCGCCGCTGGCCAGACGCAGGGTGTAGAGGAATTCCGAGCCGCGGAAGGCCTTGCGCACGATCTGGGCCTTCACGGGCGCGAGGTCGTCGTGCACGATGTCGTCGGCGCGCAGCAGCACGTCGCACAGGCCGGCTTCGTAGGCGCTGGGCAGCGGGCATTCGTCGACATCGACCAGCGCGCCCAGTGGCGTCTGCACCACCACGTCGCTGCCTTGCTGGCGGATCTGGGCCGGCGTGAACACGCCGTGGCCGATGAATTCGGCCACAAAACGCGTGGCCGGGCGGTGGTAGAGCGCGTAGGCGTCGTCCCACTGGTGCAGGTGGCCTTCGTGCATCACCCCGATCTGGTCGCCGATGGCAAAGGCTTCGAGCTGGTCGTGGGTGACGAACAGCGCCGTGGCCCCGGCGGCCTTGAGGATGCCGCGCACCTCGTGCGCCAGCCGCTCGCGCAGATCCACGTCGAGGTTGGAGAACGGCTCGTCGAGCAGCAGCAGACGCGGGTTGGGCGCCAGGGCGCGGGCCAGGGCCACGCGCTGCTGCTGGCCGCCCGACAGTTCGTGCGGGTAGCGCGTCTGCAGACCTTCCAGGCCCACCAGCCGCAGCACCTCGGCCACCCGGGCTTCGCGCGCCGCGCGCGGCTGCCTGCTGATGCCGAAAGCCACGTTGCGGCCCACGTCGAGGTGGGGAAACAGCGCGTAGTCCTGGAACACCATGCCGATGCGGCGCTGTTCGGCCGGCACGTGGTGCTGGCCGTCGCTGACGGTGTCGCCCTCCAGCACGATGGCCCCGCCGGTCGCGCGCTCCAGGCCGGCCACCGCGCGCAGCAGCGTGGTCTTGCCGCAGCCCGAAGGCCCGATCAGCACTCCGATGTCGCCCGCGCGCAGGCCCAGGGACACGCCGTCCACAGCCGCCTTGGCCGAGTCGGGATACTGAACGCGGAGTTGGGCAACCTGCAGGAACATGGCAGCGATTGTAGATAACTACAGTTTTCGTGCCGTCGATAGGCTCCTGTACAGCTTTGCTTTCAGTGATGTTTCGGGCGCTGCTTCCAGTGCTGCAATGGTGATCCATTCCTTTGGGTCTTCGCCCATTTCAAGCGCCAGGCCTGCTGCTACCACGGGTGGCACATGGCCCTTTTTCTCAACGTTTGTCCACGTGCTCACGTGTATGCCTAGTACCCGTGCCCACTCGGCTTTCTTGTGCAGTTTCTGGGCTTTCGCCCATAGGTCCATAGTGGTCGGCATGGCTGCTCCTTGTTGATGAGTGCTCTAGTTTAGTGGTGCTCTAATAGAGCGTGGCTCTACATTGTTTTTTACAATTAGACCGTTGATCTAATTTTGGTGACATTAGAGGCTCTGTCTATTGGAGCCGTCATGCACCAACCCCTCTCCCCTTGCTACGCCCCGGCCGCATCCCGGCTCGGTACTCCCTTCGTGTTCTCCGGTCTCGTCCTCGCCAAGGGTGCTGGTCCCGGCGTCTACAACCGGTGGGGCGTCTACTGCGGCGGCTCGCGTTACCTGCTCGGTTACGTTCGCCACGCCTACATCTCGGGCTGCTGACCATGGCCCGCCCCGAATCGTTTCGCCCGGTCTCCACGCCTCACGAAGTGGGGGCACCAGTTGTGACGGCTCCTGCCCCTGCAGGGCTGGGTCCGGGCACCTTCTATCCCGTCGGTGTCGAGGACATCGTTCGCTACGTCCTGAGCGTGGCCCTGTGCGTCTTCTGGCTGTGGCTCTGGCTCTGCTCTTGAGGTCTCACAGGGCCGCGCTCCTGCGGTGATCTGTCCAGCCTAGGAGGGCTGCACCATGTCATTCACGTCCATCATCAAAATCATTAAGGTCAACGCTCCCCGCTCCGGTATCAAGGACAACCGGGCATGGGAGATGCAAGATGCTGAGTGCATTCTGCTTGACGACAACGGGGAGGAGCAGCAGGTCGGCGTTCTGATGCTGCCGAAGCACCTCCGTGGCACCGATGAGTCCGGTAAGAGCCGTGTCCCCGACCGCGGCATCTACATGGCCTCGTTTGCCTTGCAGGCCAGCATGCGCAACCGCAGTATCGAGGCCGTGCTGACCGACCTGCGGCCGTATGCCGTTGGTAAGCAAGCCATCCCGGGCAGCAAGCCGTCCGCCATCGGCACGGGGGCGTAACGTGGACTGGCGTCTGGGCTCCCTCTCGCTCGTGCTTGCGTGTGCCCTGCATGGCTGCGCGTGGGTGCCCGCCCATGATGACCTCACGCCCGGCGAAGTCCTCTGGCGTCAAAGCGTCGGGATCATGCGATGAGGCCCTGCGCCAGCCCACAAGCGGTTTTCCCGTCCCTGCTCTCGGCAGGGTCGGGAAATAGAGCGCTCCCCGCCAACGCCCAGTTGGCCGCCCCTGCAGCCAGCCCGTTCACGCCAGCGCCTGCCCGTCCCGCCCAGCCCGCCAGCCGCTTCACGGCGCGGGCTGGGCAGGGGCGAGCCCACCCCTTTCTCGCGGGCCAGTGCCACCCGCCCCGACAAAGCCAGCCCTGGCGGCGTGGCCCCTGCGGGCGGTGGCGCGCCCGGTCATCTGCTGCGGGCGACGTGCCTGCATGCCCTGGTGCCCGCCTCGCGCTTGATAAGCAGATCTGTGCCTCGTGCGCCCGTCCGTCCCTTACTGCGGGGGTGCTGCTGTGACCCTTGAGGCGCTCTACCTCTGCGGCATCGTCGTCGTGTTCGGCATCGGCTACATCGGGGGGCGGCTGCGATGACTGAGCTTGAGCTTACTGAGTACGTCGGCTACTACCTGCTCGCTTGGGGCGTCGGGTGGGGCGCTGGCACCTTGCACCGTGTGGTCCACCGGTTCTTCGAATTGGCTGCGGATTAGGGGGCGCGGCCGATGTTTTACCAACATCCCCCGGAAAAGGAGTAGGTGATGAACCTGCGTCTCAAGCTGGTCGCTGTGGGCGGTCTGTTCGGCGGTCTCGTTGCCAGCGCCCATGCGGAGCTGCCCGCTGGTTTCGACAGCCTCGCCACCACGATCGTCGGCGATGTGGGCGATGCGGCCGATGCCGTGGCGCCGATCATGATCGCGGTGATCGGCGCCGTGGTCGGCTTCAAGCTGATCAAGCGCTTCGTCTCGGTCTCCACCTGATCGGGCGGGCGCCCCTGTGGCCATGAACATGTTTCGTCGAGTTCTCGCGGGCCTGTTCATGGCCCTTTTCTTGCCGTGTGCGTCTGCTGCGCTCATTCCTTCAACAGCTCAAACGCAGTGGCGGGTATCCCTCATCACTAGCGAAAGCGGCTGGCGTTCAACCATGGAGGACGCCTGTCGCGTCTACACCCAAAAGGCCTTCCTTGGTATCACGTATTCTGGTACCTCGCCACGCTGCAACTACAAGGATATTGGGAATCAAAGTTTGAACTCCCAGACTGTTCAGGTCTGTCCTTCAAACAGCACATTGACTGGCTCATCCTGTGCCTGCAACAGTGGCTATGTAGAGCAAGGTGGTCAGTGCGTCCCGGATGACCCTCCCGACACCTGCGAGCCGGGGCAGACCCGCTCTGGCACCTTCTACCGTGGTTGGCACACGCAGGCCGACTCAGTTGATACCTACGATGATCCCGGCCAGCCTGAGCAGTTCTGCGACGGCCAGTGTCGTTTCCAGCAGACCAACGATCCGATTGAGTCTTGTGACAGTGAGGAGAACGAGCAGGGCGTCCACGTCTACACCTGCACCTATGTTTACATGAATACGGGGGTGACTTGCAGTGTCGACACATCTGGTCCGGGGGTCCCGGATAACGGCTGCCCCTCTGGCACTTGTACGCCTCCTGGCACTGACCCGGGTACCGACCCCGGAGACGGTGACGGTCCTGGTGATGGCGATGGTCCTGGGGATGGCGGTGGGCCTGGTCCGGGCGACGGCGACGGTCCCGGTGATGGCGACGGCGACGGAAACGGCGACGGTCCCGGTGATGGAGATGGAGACGGCTCCGGTTCAGGAAGCGGCTCGGGTTCGGGGTCCGGTTCAGGCAACGGCTCTGATGGAGAGGGAAAGGAGCCGTGCGGCGCTCCGGGTCAGCCAGTCTGTTCAGTCAAGGTAGATGAGGACGGCACGCCATCGGGTGAGGGTGTTCTTGATGCTGCGCGTGCTGCTGCTGCTGCTGCTGCTGATGACGCGGCGGACGGTGTTGTTGAGGGCTTCGCCGCTGCTGCGGAGCGTGTTACCGATCTCCCTTGGCTGTGGAACGTTCAACTGCCCTCCGGGTCCTGCTCGTCAATCAACTTCAATACCCGGCTCATCGTCACGTCGTTTGACCTTTGCAGCAACCCGCTCATGCAGGCGTGGCGCTCGGCGTGGGGGTGGCTGATCGGGTTGCTTGGTGCCATCTACATCTGGCGGCGCTCCAGTGCTGCTGTTGGGGGTTCGTAATGCCTGCGCTTGCTGGTCTCTTTGTCGCGCTGTTTAGTGGTCTCGCCAGTCTCATCGGGGAGATGTTCGGTAAGTACCTGAGCAAGAAAGCTGTCTTCGGTACCGCTGCCGTGACTACCTTCGGCATCCTCACTACGGGCTTCTGGCTCGCCATCTCTTTGCTCATTCAGGCGCTCGTGGGCTCGGTCCCCGTGGGCCCTGTGCTCATCGGCTTGTGGGCCATGATTCCCGACAGTGCCCCGGGCGTCGTCTCCGCTGTGCTCGCTGCTGACGTGGCTGTCACGATCTACAAGTGGAACGTCAAGAATCTCGAAATTGCCACCTGGGTGTGAGGGGCGCGCATGGCTTTCTACGTCGCTACGGGGCGCCTTGGCTCCGGTAAGTCTCTTTGGGCGCTCGGTAAGTGTGAAGACGCGATCAGGCGCGGCCGGCCGATCGCTACCAATCTAGATCTCTTCGTCGAGCACCTGCCGCGCTCCAAGGCGCCAATCTATCGCTTGCCTGACGTCCCCAGCGCTGCTGACTTCCTCGCCTTGGGTGCGAGCACCGAGAGTCGGGATGAACGCGATTGGGGCTGGATCGTGCTCGATGAGGGCGGGGTCTGGCTCAACAGTCGCACCTGGTCTGGCGGTGAGCGCTCCGCGCTGATTGACTGGTTCCTCCATAGCCGCAAGTGGCACTGGAATGTCGTCCTGTTGTCTCAGGGTCTCAAGCTGCTCGATGCCCAGATCAGGGAGAACGTCGTGGAGTATCACGTCGTGTGCCGCCGTACAGACCGGCTCACCTTGCCCTTCGTGTCGAGCATGGTCGAAACCTTCACCTTCGGCATGTTCAAGGGTCGGCCTCCCAAGATGCACATGGCGCAGGTGCGCTACGGCCTCGGCCCGTCAGCCATGGGTGCAGGTGTCGAGTGGTTCCGCTCCACGCATCTCTACAAGGCCTACGACACAGACCAGAAGATCAGGTCCGACTATGAACACGGGCTGTATTGCTATCTGCCTCGTCTCGATGCCCGTGAAGCCGCTCAGATCAAGCGCAGAGCCGCACGCAAGCCCAAGGGCGGGGCTGTACGTGTCCTGGGTGAGTGCGTCCAGCGTGGGACCTTATCGATTGAGCAAGCCACCCGCATGGCCCGTCACCTCGCTCTCAAGGGCGATAGGGCGGCGGCGTAGGCCGGCCAGCGGCGCAGCAAGCGGCCGGCCGGCGAAGCCGGCCTAGATTTATCAATAAGGCATATCTCGTAAGTCAAACGATTTGCCAGGACAAAAAGGTGAGGCCCGCAGGGACGGCAATCCCTCGGGCCTCGTGACAGCAACGTAATTGGAGTACGTGCGGTGGGACAGTATGTAGCGTATCGGGGCGTCTGGTGTCAAGTTGTCGAGCATGGTTGGCGCGTCAAAGAGTGGGTATCTCCCGACACCGGTCAGCGCGAAGTCATCGCTTGGAAAAAGCGCTGCTACATCCCGCAGGGGCCTATTCCTGTCGGCGATGCACAGGACGAACCTGACGACGTGTTTGCGCCCCCTCCCATTGATCAATCCGGGACCGTGCTCGAAGCTGAGCGGCTTGAGCGTCAGCGGTTGCTGAACCTCGAAAAGAGTGCGAAGCGTGCAAAGCGCACGTGTCGGCACAAGATCAAGTCCAGTGAGTTCGCCAGTCTGCTGACTTGCACCTATCGAGAGAACATGGGCGATTTCAACCGCGTGCGTCGCGACTGGGCGGACATGCTGCGCAAGCTTCAGAGGGCCATCCCGGGCTTTCGGGCGGTCTACGCCTTTGAGCAGCAGGAACGCGGCGCTTGGCACGTCCACGCCGCTATCCATCGTCTCCCGCCGTGGTTGATGGTTCCTGAGGGCACGGGTAGGGCTACGCGCCTGGTGCGCGTGCGCTCCTGGGACTACGTGCGCCGTCTCTGGCACTCGGTCGTCGGTAAGGACAACGGCAATATCGACGTTGATGGTCATCGTCGTACCCGTCACGGCCTGCCCGGTAAGCATCGTCCTGGTGAGTCCCTCGCCAAGCTCGCGGGCTACGTCTCTAAGTACCTCACCAAGGATTACGCGGAAGGTCTCGCAGGTCGCAACCGCTGGGGCAGTACACAGGGCCTTGACCTTCCCAAGCCCGTCATCATCGACGTGCCGGACTGTCCTTTGCACGATCTGATTGAGCTGGCTTTCCACGTGCCCGATGGTCACCGCATCGTGCGGCATCGCATAGGGCAATTTGGGCGGTTCTGGTGCCTTTTTTCTGAGCCTGGGGAACCTGACCTGCCTGTACCCTGTCCGGACCATTGAGGGAGGGTCTAGGCTTGCTTGTGGGGTATGCGCGGGTATCGACTTTGGATCAGCACACGGCTCTTCAGCTTGACTCGCTCAAGCGGGCCGGTGTCCGGAAAGTTTTTCAAGATACGGGGAGCGGGGTCGGCCCTCGGCCTGCGCTTCAGTCGGCTCTAGGTGCTCTCCGGGTCGGTGATGTGCTCGTTGTTTGGAAGCTTGACCGGATAGCACGCTCGCTCCATGACCTGCTTCGGATACTGGATCGTCTCCGGTCCTCTGGTGCGTCCATCCGATCGCTCACTGAGCCGGTCGATACGTCCACCCCTATTGGTGAGTTCACCTTCCAAATATTGGGCGCCGTCGCACAGCTTGAGCGTTCAATGATTCGGGAACGGGTGATGGCCGGCCAGTCTGCCGCGATGGCCCGCGGTAAGCGCTGGGGGCCTCCTCGGACGTTGCGCCCTGAGGATGAGGCGGAGCTCGTGCGCCTCTATGTTTCAGGCGGCTATACGTACCGCGAACTGGCGGAAATGTTCGGTGTTTCCTTCGGTGTGGCCCGCAATGCTGTGTACCGGGTGACGCGCCCATTGACCTACTACACGCCCCGCCGTTGAGAGTGTCGATAAGTACAATTCTCATTCATCGCGCGTGGTCGTTGGCTGACCACCCCCTTTCCGGGCCGATCCGGGCCTGTCTCTTTTCCACACACCCTTTCATGCCGCGCTGGCTCTCTGCTGTTCTGCTCGTGCTGCTGGCTCTGGCCCTGACGCTGCCGGTGCTGGCCCTGGGGGCTTCCTGGTTCCTTTTCGACGACACGGCGCTCGGCATCCTGCGCGAGATGGCGGCCACCGTGCTGCCCGAATACGTGCTCACGTCGCTGGTGCTGTGCGTGAGCGTGGCGCTGGGTGTGGCCGTGGTGGGCGTGGCCACCGCCAGTGCCGTGACCTTGTTCGATTTTCCGGGCCGCCGCGCGTTCGAATGGGCGCTGCTGCTGCCGCTGGCCATGCCGGCCTACGTGGTGGCCTATGCCTACACCGATTTCCTGCAGTTCAGCGGGCCGATGCAGGTGTGGTTGCGCGAGACCTTCGCGCTGCGCGGCCGCGTCTTCCCCGAAATCCGCAACACGCCCGGCGCGGTGTGGGTCTTCACCTTTTCGCTCTACCCGTATGTGTATCTGCTGGCGCGCACCGCGCTGGCCGAGCGTGGCGCCCAGCTGATGGAGGCCGCGCGCCTGCTCGGGGCACCGCTGGCGCGCCGCATCCGCGAAGTGGCACTGCCCCTGGCGCGGCCCGCCGTGGCGGCCGGTGTGGCGCTGGCGCTCATGGAAACCCTGGCCGACTTTGGCGTGTCCAGCTACTTCGGCATCCAGACCTTCACCGCCGGGGTCTACAAGGCCTGGCTGGTGATGGACAACCGCATCGCCGCCGCCCAGCTGGCCACCTTGCTGCTGGTCACGGTGGGCGTCCTGCTCTGGCTGGAGCACCGCGCCCAGCATCGCATGCGCTTTGCCACATTGCGCGGCCAGCGCGCGGGCAGTGCCGAAGCGCAACCGGTTCGCCTCTCCGGTGCGCGCTCGGCCCTGGCCGTGGCCGTCTGCGTGCTGCCCGTCCTGGCCGGCTTCGTGCTGCCCGTGCTGTTCATGCTGCGGCCGCTGATCGGCGGCTGGGACGAACTGCCCTGGCACATGTTCGTGCAGTGGTCGAAAAACAGCATCTGGCTCGCGGGCCTGGCGGCGGTTCTGGCCACGGGGCTGGCGCTGTTGCTGGGTTTCGCCCAGCGCACGCAGGGGTCGACCCTGACGCGTTCGGTGGCCCAACTGGCCAGCCTGGGTTATGCCGTGCCGGGCGCCGTGGTGGTGGTGGGTTTGCTGCTGCCCGTCGGCTGGCTGCAGGCGGTGCGGCCCGAGACCAGCGTCGGCTACTGGGTGACCGCCACGGTGCTCGGCATCGTCTGGGCCTACCTGGTGCGCTTCACGGCCGTGGCCCTGCAGTCGGTGCAGAGTGGTTATGCGCGGGTGCCCGCCAGCCTGGACGACTCGGCCCGCATGCTGGGCACCACCGGTCTGGGGCTGGCCGCGCGCGTGCACTGGCCGCTGCTGCGCCGCTCCACCGCCGCGGCGCTGCTGCTGGTGTTCGTCGACGTGATGAAGGAGTTGCCGGCGACGCTGGTGCTGCGGCCCTTCAACAGCGACACGCTCGCCGTGGTGGCCTACCAGTTGGCCCGCGACGAACGCCTCGGCGAGGCGGCCTTGCCGGCGCTCACCCTGGTGCTGGTGGGGCTGGCGCCGGTGATGCTGCTTTCGCGGACGCTGCGCCAGAAGTGACCCGTCGCTGGTGAAGCCTGCTGCAAATCGTGCAGCGGCTGGGTGTTGTTCGACGGGGCTTGATATCCGTCAAATGCGGTGAGCGGGCTGCTCAACCTTTCCGGTGTCTGGCCGATGCCTTGACAGGTATCCACTGGAGCGTTCATGCAGAGAAGCCGTGCACGGGTTGTCAATTGGCCCTTGTGGCGGCCGGCGTCGGCCATCATGCGACGCTGGCGTTTCCCCGGAAAAATGGCCTTGGTGTCGGCGGCGTTCGTGCTGCCCCTGGCCTGGTTGGTCGTCGGCTTCGTGCTGCCCCAGCGGGCGGCGCTGACGGCCGTGCAGCACGAGCGTCTGGGCGTGGCTTACGCTCAGGCGGTTTATCCTGGCCTGTCGGCTGCGGCGCAAGGCTCGCTGGCCCCGTCCGGGGAGTCCCGCCACGCGCTGGAGCAGGCCTGGGCCGCTCTGGAGCGCCTGCAGGCGGAACACGGGGCGGCGCTGGGCACGGCGGCGGCCTGGCAGCGTGTGGAAGCGGCTTATGGGGCGGCGCGCGCTGCCCCGCCCACGCAGCAGGCGCCCGCGCTGGCGGCGCTCACCCGCAGCCTGCTCGAATGGCAGGGCGTGGTGACAGACCGCTCGGGCCTGGCGCTCGACCCTGAACTGGCGTCGTACTACCTCATGAGCGCGGCCCTGCTGCGCACACCGGCCGTGATGGGTCATGTCGGCGAAGCGGGCGCCCTGGCTGTGCGCATCGCCGATGCCGGGGCGGCCGGTGCCGAACCCTGGTGGCGGCTGGCCGAACTTCGCGGGGCGCTGAGGGCCGGTCTCGACGAACTCGCGGCGGATCGGGCCAAAGTGCAGGCGGCCCCGGTGGCCGGCGCCGCTGCACCGGTTGCTGCCGAGGCTGCCCTGCGGGGCTGGGTCGACCGGGCGGGCGTCTGGCTTCGTGCCGAGGCCCCGGCGTCGCCGGCATCGGTGAAGGCCTGGGCCGACGAGGCGCCCGCGCACCTGGCGGGCCTGCAGCGCCAGGCGATGGCGCAGCTCACCACGCTCGACGGCCTGCTGGCGCAGCGTGAGCAGGGCCTGCGCCAGGGCCTGTGGCTGAACCTGGGCGCGGCGCTGGCCGGCGTCCTGCTGGCGCTGTTTCTCAGCATGGGTTTCTACCGCTCGATGTTCGGCGGGTTCAAAAGCCTGCGCCGCCACCTCATGGCCATCAGCATGGGCGATTTGCGCGGCGACATCCGCAGCCACGGCCGGGACGAGGTGGCCGATCTGCTGCGCGAAGTGGGCCACATGCAGGACGCCCTGCGGCAGACCGTGCAGCAGGTGCAGTCGGCCAGCGATTCGGTGGTGCACGCGAGCCAGGAGATCGCCAGCGGCACGCGCGACCTGGCCGCACGCACCGAAGCGGCTGCCGCCGCGCTGGAGGAGTCGTCGGCTGCGCTGGAGCAGACCACGTCCTCGGTCGACCACACCGCCAACAATGCCCGGCAGGCTTCGCACATCGCGGTGGACAACGCGCGGGTGGCCGAAGCCGGAGGCGTGGTGATGCAGGACGTGGTGCAGACCATGGGGCGCATCCATGCGTCGTCGCGCAAGATCCACGACATCATCGGCGTCATCGACGGCATCGCATTCCAGACCAACATCCTCGCGCTCAACGCGGCGGTGGAGGCGGCGCGGGCCGGCGAGCAGGGCCGGGGCTTTGCGGTGGTGGCCGGTGAGGTGCGCAACCTGGCTCAGCGCACGGCCGAGGCGGCGCACGAAATCAAGACCCTGATCGCCGCCAGCGTGAGCGATGTCGACAGCGGCATGCAGGTGGTGCGCAACGCTGGCGACACCATGCAGGCGATCGTGCTGCACGCCGACCAGGTGCGACAGCTGCTGGACGAAGTGGCTTCGGGGGCGCGGGAGCAGAGCATGGGCATCGGCCAGATCGGCCAGGCCGTGCAGGACCTGGACCGCAGCACGCAGGCCAACGCCGCGCTGGTCGAACAGACCGCCAAGGCGGCGTCGGTCCAGCGGTCGGCGGCGGTGCGCATGGCGGCGCATGTGGACGAATTCCGCCTGCCGGGCCAGACGGCGTCGACCCAGGTCGAGGGCATCGACGTCGACGCCATCATCGACGCGCACCGGCAGTGGAAGGTCAAGCTGCGCGACGCGATCGAAGGACACCAGAAAGTGGACACGGCCACGCTGTCGCGGGACGATTGCTGCGCCCTGGGGCGCTGGATCTACGGGGACGGGCAGCGCCTGGCCGCACGCCCCACGTTCACCGAACTCATCGAGCGGCACCGGCATTTCCACACCGTGGCCGGGCAGGTGGGCGAACTGGTCAACCGGCGCAGCTACGGGGAAGCCCTGGCTTCGCTGGCGCCGGGCACGCCGTTCGCCCGTGCCACGGCCGACGTGGTGCTGGTGCTCTCGTCGGCCAAGCGGCTGGGGTTCTGAAAAAGCAGGGCCGGGTTCAGAGCGCGGCCGCCAGCCGCACGCCTTCGTCGATGGCGCGCGTCGCGTCCAGCTCGCCCGCCGCGCGTGCGCCGCCGATGGCGGTGGCCGGCACACCGGCGGCCTGCAGCGCCGCCAGCAAACGGTCCTCGGACTCCTGGCCGGCGCACACCACGACGTTGTCGACGGTGAGCACCCGGGGTTCGCCCGCCACCGTCAGGTGCACGCGCAACGCCTGGCCCTGCGTCTCGATGCGCTCGTAGGCGACGCCGCCGAGCAGGTGCACGCCGCGCCGCAGCAGCAGCGCCCGGCGGATCCAGCCCGTGGTCTTGCCCAGCCGCTTGCCCAGCGCTTCGGCCTTGCGTTGCAGCAGCCAGACCTGCCGGGGCGGGCACGGCGGTGCCGGCGGGCGCAGGCCGCCCGGGCTGCCGACCTGGTAGTCGATGCCCCAGGTGGCGGCGAAATGTTCGCGCTCGTCGCGGGTGCCCAGGTCTTCGTGGGTCAGCAGTTCGGCCACGTCGAAGCCGATGCCGCCCGCGCCCACGATGGCCACCCGCTCGCCCAGCCGGACCTGGCCGGTGACCACCTCGGCGTAGCCCACGACGCCGGGCAGGTCGGCGCCGGGGATGGCCAGCGCGCGCGGCCGGATGCCGGTGGCCACGATCACGTGTTCAAAGCCGGCCTGCGCCAGGTGCGCCGCGTCCACCCGCTGACCCAGTTGCAGGTGCACACCGGCGCGCTGCAACTGCGTGCCGAAGTAGCGCACCGTGCCGGCGTATTCCTCCTTGCCCGGAATGCGCTGCGCGAGCTGGAACTGGCCGCCGATGGCCGGGGCGGCCTCGAACAGCGTCACGGCGTGGCCACGCTGCGCCGCCGCGACGGCGGCAGCCAGGCCACCGGGGCCGGCACCCACCACCGCCAGCTTGCGCGGCTGCGTGGTGGGTTGGGGCCTCAGCTCGGTTTCGCGGCAGGCCCGCGGGTTGACCATGCAACCCGTGATGCGGCCGGAGAACGCCGCGTCCAGACAGCCCTGGTTGCAGGCGATGCAGACGTTGATCTCGTCCGCACGGCCCGCGCGCGCCTTGTTGACGAAATCGGGATCGGCCAGCAGCGGCCGCGCCATGGAGATCAGGTCGGCCCCGCCGTCGGCCAGGATTGCTTCGGCCACCGCCGGGTCGTTGATGCGGTTGCTGGCCACCACGGGCAGGCGCAGTTCGCGTTTGAGCCGCGCCGTCACATCGCGAAAGGCCGCGCGCGGCACCAGCGTGGCGATGGTGGGCACACGCGCTTCGTGCCAGCCGACGTAGGGGTTGATGAGCGAGGCGCCCGCCGCTTCCACGGCGCGTGCCAGCGCCACCACCTCGTCCCAGGTGCAGCCGCCTTCCACCAGGTCGAGCATGGACAGGCGGTAGATGATGAGAAAGCCCGGCCCGGTGGCGGCGCGGGTGCGGCGCACCGCCTCGATGGCGAAGCGCAGCCGGTTTTCGGTGCTGCCGCCCCAGGCGTCCTGTCGCTGGTTGGCGCGGGGCGTGGCGAACTGGTTGATCAGGTAGCCTTCGGCGCCCATGATTTCCACGCCGTCGTAGCCGACGGACTGCGCCAGGGTGGCCGCGTGGGCGTAGTCGTCCAGCGTGCGCTGGATGTCTTCTTCGCTCATGGCGCGTGGTGTGGCCGCCGCGATGGGCGATTTCAGCGCCGAGGGCGCCACGCCGTGGGGGTGGTTGGCGTAGCGCCCGGCATGCAGCAATTGCTGCGCGATCAGCGCGCCGTGGGCGTGCACGGCGTCGGTGATCGCGCGGTGGGGTGCGGCGTCGGCGTCGGTCTGCAGGGTGCGCATGCCGGCGAACATGTTGCCTTCGGCGTTGGGAGAGAGCCCGCCGGTGACGATCAGCGCCACGCCACCGGCAGCGCGCTCGGCGTAGAAAGCGGCCATGCGCGCGATGCCGTCGGGTTGTTCCTCCAGCCCGGTGTGCATGGAGCCCATCATCACGCGGTTGCGCAGGGTGGTCACGCTGCCATCGGCGTGGCGGATGTCCAGGGGGGACAACAGGTGGGGGTGATCGGTCGTCATGCGCCGGATTCTTCCGGCCGGCAGCCCGGGCGGCTTGCGCTTTCTGGCTGATCTGGCCGGGCGGCGCACCGGGCACAAAAAAGCCGGAAGGCGGTGGCGCGTTCCGGCGATGGATGTGGTCCCCCCGACAGGAATCGAACCTGTATCTAGCGCTTAGGAGGCACTCGTTCTATCCATTGAACTACGGGGAGACAGCCCGCGATCCTATCAGAGCGGTTCCCGGTCCGGCCCCGCGGGCGCTGCCTCCGTCCAGGGCGCCGTGTAGGCGGGCCAGCAGGCCAGGCCGGCCGGCCGAGACAGGGCCGCGGGCCCGGGGTGCGCCGGCTCCAGCACCATCGCCAGCGGCTGCGCGGCGGTGAAGCGTGGCCAGGCCGTCCCGTTCACCGGGCCCGGCGCGCCGTGGTGGACGAAGTCCGCCCAGGCCCGGATCACCGTGGCCGACAACGCATCGGCGGCGCCGGTTGCGCCGATCTTGGGCGCCAGGTGTGGGTGGCGGTGGGTGCCGAAAACGAAGGGCACGTCGGCCGCGTGCGGCGTGCTGGGGCGATCGCCGGGCAGGGGGTAGGCGAATTCGTAGGCCCACGCGGGCTGGCCGTGGGCGGCCTGGCGGTTTATCAGTTGCAGGATGGGGGCGCGGAACACCAGGTCGGTGTAGAGGTCGCGCCAGCGCTGCGGCACACCGCCGCTGGCCGTGTAGGCGTCGAGCACGGCCGCGGTGTCGGGTGCCGGGGTGAAGGCGTAGTGCTGCGCCATCAGGCGTTGCACCCGGGGGGCCAGTTCGGCCGCGTCGTCCGGCTCGCGCAGCGGGGCCAGCGAGTGGCCTTGGCCATCCTGGAGGTGGAACCAGAAGTCGGCCTCGTGGCGCGTCCAGCCGGCCAGCAGGGGCACGCCGATGGCGGGCGCGTCGAACGGCCAGTGGCGCAGCAGGCGGCCGTCGCGCACCGGGGCCGTGTGCGGGCGCCGGCCCTCGGCGGTCAGGGTGCGGGCCAGCGCCTGCTCTTCGGTCTGCAGCACGCTGCCAGCCACCTGGCGCAGCGCGGGCACGGCCACGCCCAGGCGGCGCGCCAGGGCTTCGGTGTAAGCGGCAGCGTCGGCCAGTTCAGCGAACATCGGCGGCCGGAACAGGGGCGGGCTCTGCGCGATGAGCGCGTGGAAGTGCCCGCTGGCCAGGCTGTTCTGCGCCAGCATCACGGCGTTGGCGGCGCCGGAGGACTGGCCGGCGAGGGTGACGCGGCCCGGGTCGCCGCCGAAGGCGCCGATGTGCTCGGCCACCCAGGCCAGCGCCGCCAGCTTGTCCTGCAGGCCCCAGTTGGCGCAGAAGCCGGTGGCGGGGTCCTCCAGCCCGGGGTGCGCGAGGCCGCCCAGGGCCCCGAGGCGGTAGTTGATCGTCACGACCACCACGCCGAGCGCGGCCAGGGCCTGGCCGTCGCTGGCGGGCGAGGCCCCGTGCCCGTTGCGGGTCTGGCCGCCATGGATCCACACCATCACCGGGTGCCGGCCGGTGAGCGAGGGCGTCCAGATGTTCAGGAACAGGCAGTCTTCGGACAGGTGTTCGATGGGGGCGTTCAACCACTGCTGCTGGCCGGCCAGGGTCTGCAGGCTGGCGGCACCGGCGTCGTGCGCCGGCCGGATACCGGTCCAGGGCAAAGTGGGCTGGGGTGACCGCAGCCGCAGCGGCCCGACCGGGGGGCGTGCGTAGGGCACCCCCAGAAAGCGGTGGATGCCTCCGGTGCAGAGGCCGGACAGCCGGCCCAGCGGGGTGGTGACGAGGGAAGGGTTCATGAAGCAGCTTTTCGGTGGCCGGGCGCAATGACCGGGAGACGGTGAAAAGATGCTAGGCGGGCTGGCGGCCTACCGGGCCGCCCTTTGTTTTGCGCGCAGGCGCTTTTGATTTGCCAGCCGGCCGCTCAGGGCGCGGGCGCTCGGATCGACGCGAACTGTTTGGGCGGGCGGCCGAAGTGGCGGGTGAAGGCGGTGCTGAAATTGGCCGGGTGCCGGTAGCCCACCTGCCAGGCGGCCTGGGCCACCTGGCAGCCGCCTTGCAGCAGGCGCAGGGCCTGCTCCATGCGGGCTTGCAGCAGCATCTGGCCGGGTGACGTGCCAAAGCATTCGCGAAAGCCCCGCTTCAGCCGCGTTTCGCTCATGCCGGTGGCCTGGCAGAGCTCGGCCAGCCGCAGATCGCGGTGCCACTGGCTGTGGATCAGGTCCCGCGCTTGCTGGAGCCGCTCGCTGTCGCGGTGTGGGGGCACGGGTGGGGCCTCGGGCGGTGCCCAGCCGAGCGTGCGCAGCTGTTCGGTCAGCAGGCCCAGCGCCAGGGCCTGGCCGTCCAGGTGGTCGAGGGCGCTGGCGCAGCGGTGGCGGTAGAGCGCGAGCGCGCGGGCGGCGCACGCGGGTGGGGTGGGCAGCAGGGCCAGCGCGCGCACCCCGTGCCGCGG
>NZ_BSPB01000066.1:0-16033 GCF_030160815.1 Hydrogenophaga electricum
ACGACACGCTGAAAGGTCGCGTCCAGCACCTCGCCAGCCAGCGCCGCCGCTCGCCCCACTGGATCATGCTCGAAGCGATCCAGCAGTACGTCGAGCGCGAAGAAGCCCGCGAGAGCTTCAAGCAGGAAGCCTTGGCGTCCTGGGCGGCCTACAAGGAAACCGGCCGCCACCTGACCGGCCAGGAAGTTCGCACCTGGTTGAACACCTGGGGCACCAATGACGAAAGGGCGGTGCCTGAGTGCCACAAGTAATCGTCACCGAAGGCGCGGCGGAAGGCTTGGAACGATGCCGGCGGTTCCTGGCCGTCAAGGCACCGGACGCCGCCAGGCGTGCCGGCCAGGCCATCGAGCGGCAATTCCTGCTGCTGGAGACGGCCCCCGACATTGGCCGGCCGTTCCCTGAAATGCCCGAGCTGCGCGAGCTGGTGATTGCCTTCGGTGATTCCGGCTATGTGGCTTTGTACCGCCACGAACCGGCCGACGATGCGGTGTATGTTCTGGCCTTCCGGCACCAGAAAGAGGCGGGCTACTGATGACCACCAAGACCGTGAGCGCCGCCGTGCCGGCGGCCGTGAAGGCCGAAGCTGCCGCCGTCGCGGCCGCGCACGGCATGAGCATGGCCGCGCTACTGCGCGAGCTGCTGGCCCGCGTAGCCGCCCGCGATGCTGAAACGCTGGCCTGGCTCGATAAGGCCCGCCGATGACCGACCCGAAGAACCTGGAAAGCTGGCTGCATGAGAAGGCCGGCCCGGCCTATGACGCATTGAAGGCCGATCCGGCCCGCGCCGTCACGGCTGACCAGGTGCGCCGCACGCTCGATGAGCTGCTGGCCGAGGCCGAAGCAGCCGGCCAGCATCCATTGCCGCCCGAGCAACGCGAATGGGTGGATGCGCCTGCCGTTGGCCGCGAGTGGCCGGCCTGTGAAACCCTGGAAGCCGACCAGGTGCGCGCACGCCTGCATGACGACGCAATGGCCGAAGCCTTCCGCAAAGACCCGGCCTATGCGGTGGAACTGCTGAACAGCATCCTTGAGGATGGCGACCAGGACGAATTGCTGATCGCGCGCCGCCAGATAACGGAAGCGTTTAGTGAAAGGGTCGCCGACATTGCCCTGGCTATCGCGCTGGCCCGCCGCGTCGATGCGGGCCTGGACCCGCTGACGCCCTTCGACCCGGCCGAACATCTGACCACGGCCGAGGCCGTGGCCGCGCTCCTTGCCGACGCCGAAGCCACCGGCGATGCGGCTTACATCGAGCACGCGCACCAGGTCGCAGCACGTGCGCGAACCATGCACGGCCTGGAAGGGTAGGGCTGGCCAGCATCGCCATTTCTGGCGGTGCTGCAGGAGGATCTCATCGCCGGAAATGACGATGCGAGATCCACGCCAAGGGAAAGGGCAGGGCGGCCGTCATCGCTCGATCTGGCGATGCTCGAGAACGCCGGCGCGCATCGTCGGAAACGGCGATGCAGGCCCGAAAACAACAAGGGCGGCCACTGGCCGCCCTTACTGTTCCTGGTGGGGCCTACGCGGTGAGTGACTGCCGCACCGCGTCCAGGGCCTGGCGGAAGTCGTCCCGCGTGGCTTGGCCCGTCTCGGCCTGGTAGTACAGCACCATGAACATATTGGCGACGGCTTCCGCCATCGGCGAGAGCTGCCGCGCCGCCTCTTGGTCGATCCAGTCCAGGGCCGCGAGCTGTGCGGCCGCATGATGGACTGCCTGGGTTGCGATTGCATTGGTAGGATTCAAAGTTGCCATGATTCACCTCTGTGGTAGGTGGGTTGTGGAAGTGTCGGCCGGCCCCACGCCGGCCGGCGCGCTTTACCGCTGGCCGCTGCTGTAGATGCCGGCGGCCTCGGCCAGCGGCGTGTTCCTGTTGCTGCCGCTGTAGCTGTTGCTCGATGACCTGGCCGCTGGCCTGGTGGCCTCGATGGCAGACGGGACAGGGCGATCAACGAAGGCCGCCACTTCCGCCGCTGCATCAAGCTCGGTTGATTGGTCGCCAGGCTGCTCAAACTCCACCGCCTGACGCTGCACCTGGTCGAGCGCCAGGCAGTCGAAAAATCCACTACGTTTCATAGTCACGCCTCCGATTTACCGTGCTCGCGGTTGGCGAACGCGGCCACTTCATCATCAGGATCGGCAGCGGCCGAATCGGCCCCTGCCAAGTTGTTGTCGCCGAATGTCGGCACCGCCTCGGCAGCGCCGGCCTGGTCGCTCTCCGCGCGCGCCCTGATCGCCGCCGCGATCTTCCCGCCGGTGGTGTCGGCGATGCGCTCGGCGGCGGCGGCGCGGATGCTGGCGGCCTTGGCCTTCGCAACCTCTCCGACGCCTTGCATCAGGTTCGCGCTGGCGTCGGCCGTCACGCGGCCCGCCGTGCCAAGCGCCGATGCGGCCGAGGCCAGCAAGCCGGGGCCGGTGCTGCCTGGTGCGGCCTGCTGGCCGCCTTGCTGGGCGTTCTTGTTGCCGGCGTCGTCGCCCCCTTTCGAGCTGGAACCGCCGCCCGATTTACCGGACTGCTGCCCATTGCCGCCACCCGAACCGCTGGCACCTCTGCCCGAGCTGCTGCCGAAACCGGCGGCCTGTGCAAGTGGTGTAGTGGTGCCTGCACCTGAGCCTGACCCGCCACCAAAGCCAGCAGCTTGCGCAAACGAGCCAGCATCGCTGCCGGAGTCGGAGCCACCGCCGAGCATGGGCATTCCGCCCGATTCACCGCCAGCGCTCGATCCTGCTTTCTCGAACGCTGCCTTGATCGCCGACATGCCGCCGGCGGCCGAGGCTGCACCACCCATCACGGCCGCACCAGCCACGCTTGCCGCACCGGCGGCCATGCTCGCCGCGCCCATAGCCGCACCGATGGCAGCACCCGCGCCGAAGTTGCCGATGCCACCCGCGCCGCCGATACCCGAGCCGGTGATGATGCCGGCGATGAGAGGGGGCACACGATTGACCAGCATGAGCAACGCCACGCAGAAAACCAGCATCACGCCCAGCTCTTCAAAGTTCAGCGTGCCGGTGTTCATCCTGGCGTAGAAGCTGGAAAGCAGGTCGTTCCCGATGCCGACCAGGAGCACCATCGTCATGATCTGCACGGCCACGCCCAGCACGGTCTTGTAGTAGTTGATCGCCATGTCGGACGTCCAACGCGAACCACCGAAGCCGAGGAAGAAGATGCCGGCGTACATCAGCAGCCAGCCCGAGACGAGCAGCAGCAGCATATTCACGGCGACAACTGCCAGCAGGATCAGGATGCCAACGCTCAAGGCCACACCGATGAAGCTATCCACGGGCGACCAGATCGACGAGTTTGTGAATGCCTGCTTCAAGATCATGAAGCCGATATCCACGATGCCCGAGGGTGTCACCGATGCCACCCCGGATGCCTGCTCACCGATCCGGGCCAGTGACTGGATGATCGAGTTGGCGAAGGCGGGGCCGTTGCGCAGCAGCCAGAGGAAAAAGCCGAAGAACAGAATGAAGCGGATGAACTCGGCGAAGAACTCGCCAATGTCGGCCTTGCGCAGCGCCATGAAGCCGAACGTGAAAACCAGCGAGATCGTGCCCAGCGTCCAGAACAGGAACATCGCGGCATTCATCACCACCGTCTGCCAGGACGTGGCCCGCGTGGCGAACTCCGTCACCACCTGGTCAAGCATCCCCTGGTTGGTGAGCTGGGCCGATGCAGCGGTGGAGTAGAGCGCGAGGGTGACGCCGATCAGCGCCGCCTTGTGCAGTGCTTTCATGGCTTCGCCCCCTTCTGGTCTTTCGGGTCGGCCAGTTCGAGCCAGTTCATGGGCTTCTCGGTCGGCGCGATGCCGCCGGCGGCTGGCGACCGACGCGAGCACAGCCCGGCGAATTTCTCGCGCGTGGCCCTGTCCTCGATCTTCTTGATCGCCTCGATCTGGCAATTGGTGTCATTGACCTCTGGCATGGGCGGGATGGCCGGCTTGTTGTCGCAGCCGGCCATCAGCACCACCACGAGGCCGGCAAGCAGCATCGTTTTCTTCATGGTGCAGGGCCTCCGTCAGCGGGTCAGTTCGAGCCAGTTTCTCGGGCTTGCCGTGCGCTCGATCCTGGATTCCCTGGAAGTCGCGCCGGCGGCCTGCTGCTGCGCTTCAAGGTCGGCCTGCGCCTGCATCCTGGCGGTAGCGGCGTTCTGCTGCGCGATCAGCAAGCCACGGATTTGCAGGAGCTGGTTCGCCTGGTTGGCGGCGAGCTGGTTGGCGAAGCCGATAGCCTGCATCTGGCCGGTCGCGCCTTGTGCGGCCGACTGGAGCCGTTCGAGCTGGCGAGCGTCGGCGGTAAGGTTGCGCTGCTGCTGCTCCAGACCCTTGAAAAGCGCGTCGTTCGCCTTCTTCTGGCTCTCGCTCGACAGGCGGCGGTTTTGCTCCATCGCGGCGCGCTCGGCATCCGAGCACCCGGCGGCCGAGAAGCACGGCGAGCTGCGGTAGTAGCTCACATCCTGGAATTTGCCCAGGTAGGCATCGAGACTGCCGAGCTGGTTCCTGTAGTAGTCCAGCGTGTTGACGGCATTCATCAGCCCGTTGATCGTGGACTGCGCCTGATCCCAGATGTAGGCCGCCGGGGCCATCGTGTTTTGCAGCATGTTCTCGTACTGCTGCAATTGGGTCTGGTACTGCTCGATCTGCTTGAGCGTCTGCGCCACCGACTCGATGGCCGTCATGACGTTCTGCACCAGGTTCCCGCCGTCGATGACGGGGATGCCGGCCTGCGCTGGGGTGATGATGATGCTGCCGGCCAGGACGGCGGCGAGCGCGGTTTTAGCCGCTAAAAGGCGGACGTGCTTCATGGTCGAGTTCCTCGATGTGATGAAGTGGCTGCTCTGAACCGCACCTAGAAGATGCGGAGCTGGGCCATCACAGAGACAGCTCGCCACGTCGCGCTGTCCGGTACCCGACCTTGGCGACACCGTTGCGCCCGGCCATTTTTGTTGAACATCGGTGTAGTGCTATCTAACGTCATTCGCGCCAGATAGCAAAATTATACATTAAGCACGCATAACGACAAGCACAAAAGCACGCAATCTATCGCCCGCGCCCCTTGCCCTTGTCCTGGCGTTTGGCCTTCTTGGCTTCCATCTGCGCCCGTAGCCGTGCCTGGCGCTGTTCCAGCTCGGACGGCGCGGGCTTGGCCGGCTGCTGCACTTTGGCCGGCGGCGGTGTCGGGGTGGCCTGGGTCGGTGCTTGTGCCGGCCGCTGGGCTTCGCCCTCGATGTGCAGCCCGTCGAGCTGGCCCAACGTGCGCAGGCCATGCCGGCGATGCGGTGGCGGTTCCTGGCCGACAGGGGGCACACCCAGCCGGCGCTTGGCCTGGGCCTTGGTGGCCTCGGCCTGCCGCCGGCTTTCCAGTGCCGGATCGGCGAAGGTGATGGGGAGCTGGGCATCGACGGCCGCCCGGATCACGGCAGCCTTGAACTCCACGCTGCCGCTGACAGTGATGCGCTCGCCGTAGCGTTCCATTGCCAGGCGCAGCGCCGCCGCCACGCCGGCGCGGTCGGCCTGGCTGGACACGGCCAGACGCTCGCCGTCATCGCGCACGGCCGAGCTGCCGGCGCGGTAGATGATCGTGCCCTTCTTCGTGATGCTGTCGATCACCGGGGTATGGCCGGGCTTCGCCTGGCCGTCGCCCTGGATGGTGTCGCCCTTGAGGCCCTGGGCCGCCTCGCGGGCGCGCAGCGCATCGAGCGCCTGGCCGTCGCCGGCCGTTGCCTGCTGCTTGAGCCAGTCGGCCCACGGCCGCCGGCGGTGCTCGTTGTAGATCGCCGCCCGCTCCTGGTCGTGGCGCTTGTGGATCGCCTCCAGGTCGGCCCGCAGCGCGGCGCTGGCCTGGGCATACAGCAGCTTCTTGGTCAGCCGGCCATCGGTCAGGTGCTTGATGGCCGCCCGCCGGGTGGCCGCCGCCTTCTTGGCGTTCTCGATGGCCCGATCCTTCCGGCGCTTCGCCTCGGCCAGCACGCCGGCCCTGGCGGCCGTGAGGGTCTGCTGTGCGCCCTTGTACCGGGCGTAAAGCTCGGTCGTGTCCAGGCCGCCGCGCAGACGCATCGGCCGGCCCTTCTGGTAGTTGCGCCGTGCCGGCGCGGCCTGGCGCTCGGGCGACGCCTCGAACGTGCCAAGCCGCTTTTCCAGGGCAGGCTTGGACAGGTCGCGGGCCAAGGTGCTGGCCTTGATGATCGTGCCGTCGCCGGCCTCGATGACCAGGCCGTTACCGCGTGCGCGCAGCGCCAGGCCGTTATCGCGCATGACCTGGTGCAGCTCGGCCCAGCTCGCCGCGCCCTTGATCTCGTCCAGGCACTCGCGCTTGATCCAGCCGACCAGGCTTTCCACGCCGGCGTGCTGCTCCAGGTCGCCGGCCCTGGCGGCCGCGCCGCGCTGGCGTGACTCGTGGTTGTCACGCTCCAGGCCGTAGTCGCGTTCCAGGGTCGTGCAGAGGTCGGCCAGCGCCCGATGCGAGTAGTACGGCTCCTGCATCGTGCCCCTGGTCGGGTGAATCTTGTTGATGGCGATGTGGATGTGCAGGTTGTCGGTGTCGTTATGCACGGCGCTGACGCGCTGATGCTCGCCCAGGCCCAGCCCGTCGCAGATGCGGGCCTCGATCTGCCGCAGGGTGTCGGCGCTCGGCTGCTCGCCGGCGCGAAAGCTGACGATCAGGTGATAGGTCTTGTCGCCCTTGGCCCGCGTGTTGGCCTGCTGGGTCGCCAGCACCTCGGTGATGGCATCGCGCACGGTGTCGGCGGCGCAGTTCGTGACCTGCACCTGGCCCAGCCGGTGGTCTTTGCTCTGCGCGTCGGTGACATACCGCACCAGGCCGGCGAAGTCGGACTTACCCAGCGAGCGCATGGGCACGTGCTTGGCGATCACGATTGTCCGCCTCGCGGCCGCACCACGCTTTCCGCGATGGTGCTGATCTTGTCCTGGGTCGCCTCGATCCGGGCCAGCAGCGCCCGGATGGTGTCATCGCCGAAGCGGGCCGTGCGCGGGTCGTCGGTCAGCCAGAGCTTGAGCAGGCCGCCCAGCCGGCCGAGGTCGCCATTCACGCGCACCAGGTCGCGCACGTTCTCGAAGTCGGTCACGCCTTTGACCTGGTAGCCCTGGCCGACCGCCAGCAGGTAGGCGGACGTGCTCATGCCGGCGGCCTGGGCGTTGGCCTCGATGGCGGCCCGTTCATCCGGCAGGCAATAGACCTTGATGGGCGTGCTGCCCTTCCTCGTTACCTTGTTCTCGTTGGCCTCCATCTTGGCGTCCTCTGTCGTTGCCGGCGGCCGCCGGCTGGCCCCGCAGGGCAGGATGCCCCGTTGAGCGCCGCAGGCGCGAATAAGGGGAAGTGAAGAGGATCACCATGCTTGCATGGTGGGCCTACTTCACACATCCTGCCCTCTATTCAGCATTGCATTCAATGCGGAAACTATACACGCGCCATTGTGGATTTGCATGGTATCTAGCAAGGAAACCTAGCGCCTATGGATGCAACACGGCAAAATGCAGGGGAATCCGCTTGCTTGCAGGACTTCACGCGCCGTTTCAGCGCATATTCCATGTGCTTTCCACTAGCTTTACACACATGAACCCGCGTGCATTACACAAACAGGAATGAAGCCGATGGGAACCCGATACACCGATGAACTTGCCGCCTGGGCCGATCAGAAGGCCGAGAAGAAGCGCCGCCAGGACGCGGCGGCAGTAGCGTTTCTGGCGGTGCGCGGGGATGTGGTCGAGGCAATGGAAGCCGGCTACGCGCTGACGACGATCTACGATCACATGCACGAAACCGGCCGGGTGAAAACCAGCTATGAGACGTTCCGCCGGCACGTCCAGCGGTTCATCAAGGCAGCGCCGGCCGACACCGCGCCGCCGACACCGAAGGCCGCCACCAGGTCGGCCAGCAACTCGCCGACCACCGTTCCAGCCGTCACGCCAAAGCCGGCCGTACCAGCTCCGGCCAGCCCTGCCAGCGAGCAAGCCGGGAAGATTCCCAGCTTCAATTTCAACCCGACGCCGAACAAAGAGGACTTGCTGTAAGCGCCCCAAGGGGCAAGTCGGACGCCAAGGGGAATATGCGTGCTGTTTGCCTTGCGTGCTTTTTAGCGGCTAAAGCGTGCCCCTCAAGTGTCAATGTGCTGCCTGGGCTTTATTGACACTTGAGGGGCGGTCGATCACTCGCCGCCGGGCTTTTTCCTGGTCGGCTTCGCCTCGGCCGCCGGCGGCGTGATGCGAGCCAGCAGCGCGGCCGATTGTTCCTTGAGCGTGTCGAGCTGCCCGGCCAGGCGGGCGGCTTCCTCGCGGGCCTGTGCGGCCGCCTTCGTGGCCTGGTCGCGCTCGGCCTGGGCGGCGGTGAGGCGTTCGGCCATGCGATGTGCCTCGCCCGCTGTGGCCTTGCGCTGTTCCTGGTGAGCTTCCTCGCTGGCCTCGGCCTTGGCCTGTACCTTCACCAGCTCGGCGCGCACCTGGTCGAGTTGAGCGGCGGCCGCCTGGCTGGCCTTCTGCTGTTCAGCCAGTGCCCCGCGTGCCTGGTCGGCGTCCTGGTGCGCCCTGTCCAGTTCCGTGCGCAGCTCGCCGGCCCGGCGCTCGATCTCTTGGGCGCGGGCCTCTGCCGTGTGCGCCTGTTCCTGGGCGGTAGCCAGTTGGCCGCGCAGCTCGTCGGCTTCGCCGCGTGCGGCCGCTTCGGCGGCCTCGATGGACGCCAGGCGGGATTGCAGGGCTTCCACGTCGCCGGCCAGTTTGTCGGCCAGCTCGGTTGCCTCGTTGCGGTCGGCTTCCAGCTCGGCGCGGGCCTTCTCCAGCCCTTCCCGCTCAACGGCAAGGCGGGCGTTCGCCAGGTCGAGGGCGATTGTCCATAGGTCGCTGCCCAGTTCGGCCAGGCGGTCGGCGACGGCCTGGGGCGCAGGCTCGCGCAGGGGCGCGGCGGCGGTGGCCTGGCGGGCCTTCCACTCGTTCAGGGCCGGGGAAATGGTTGTGTAGCTCCCGCCGGTGATCTGCCGGATTGCCTCAAGCGTGGGCTTCTGGCCGGCGGCGGCCAAGTCGTCGGCGGCGGAAAAAATCTGCTCTTTCGTGACTGCCATAGCGGTTGCTCCTGTATGAAATGTAGTGTTGTAGTATGTTGTATGATACTACTACATACTACAATTTACAAGCCCTACAGGAAAATACTACGCCGCTACCCTGGGGCCAGCCCGGCCGCGAGCGCGTGACGGTCGAAATTCGGCCCTGGAAGGCCCGTAGAGGCGTTTTTAGGGGGTCGGCGGCCCTACCCCCTGGCCTCGGCCGGTTTCGCGCCTCCTGGGCGCTCCTGGGTGGCCTGGCCGTGGTGCGCTTGGGCCTGCATCGTTGGATGTGGCGATGCTGGCCAGCTCGCCCGCCCTTTTTCTTGGCGTTCAACCTGCGGCCTTCCAGCTCGCGCCGGCGGTCGAGATTGGGCACGACCTCGGCAAACCGCTTTTCCTGCTAAACCTGCTTTTCTTGGGCTGTCGAGTTGCCGCGGTGCTCGATGAGTGTGCAGGCGGTGGAGCTGTCACCGGCGCGGCTTGCCGCGCTCTTGGTAAGCCAGTCCTGGCCGTTAGGCCAGGCACGATTGCCGGAGGGGGAGCCGGCGAAGCCGGGGGAACCCCGCAGGGGTGCCCCGCCGAAGGCGCAGGCCGGCGCCGTAGGCGACGGGGCGGAGGGCCGAAGGCCCGGAGGGTAGGCGCGCCCGTAGGGCGTTGCGGCGGTTCGGTTTGCGCTGTCGGTTGAGTTTTCCACCGATTTGGCCTGCCTATTACCAGCAATAAATTTATAGGAAAGACATTAAAGGCAAACCTTACAGGTTTAGGGGGGGGGCGATTTCACGAACCAGGGGGGGGGCGATTTCACGTGGATAAGCCACCCAAGGGGGGGCGATTTCACGAACCAGGGGGGGGCGATTTCACGTGGATAAGTGCGGCTATCCACAGGGTTTGTCCCCAGTTCAGGGCCTGGCCGAGGGGTGTGTGCCTGGTCAGCCCTGAAACGACGCGGCCGCCTCGATCTCGGGGCGGCCGGTGCGGTGCTGTAAGGGGGGGGGCGATTTCACGAAGTTTAGCTAAACCGTGGGGCCGCCCTTGTAGGGGATGGGCGGTGGCGAGCCGATCAGCAGCACGCCGCCGGTGACAGGCTTCACCCTCGCTTGCGGATAGACGGCCAGCACCTTCTTGAGCGCCGGCAAAAACTCCTTCTTGAAGTCCTTGTCGGGGTCTTTGCCTCGGTACTCCTGGGCGAACTGCTCGCGCAGCGCCTTCCAGTGCAACGTCACACCTCGGCCTTCGATGCGGTGCAGTCGGTGGGCCAGCCACGCATACACGTCCAGGGCCAGCGCGGAACCTTTCAGGGCGTGCAGAGCGCGATTGTCCAGCGGCACGGCGCTTTCGATCAGGGAGCCGTAGTAGTCCTCTGACAGCACCATGACGCCGGGCCATAGGGCGCGCTGCTGCGTGTCCTTGTTCGACACCCAGGCGTCGAATTGCTGCACCGGCTGGCCGTTGTAGGTGCGCCCCTTGAACCCGAGTTGCAGGCGAGCGGCGGCAAGGGCGTGCATCTGCTTCCGTAGCGTCGTGTAGCGGCGGCCGTCGCTCTCCATCCCCATCAGCCGCAGGAACTCGGCGGCACTGTCGCCGATGGGAATCTCCCGCTCCTTGTTGCGCACGGCGAAGGTGGAAACCCACGCCAGACCAAGCCGGGGCATGACGCCATAGGGGATAGGTTGCAGCACCGGCCCCTTCCCTTCGTCCAGATAGCCGGCCTGGACATTGACCCAGGCCGCGCCGGACTGTCGCATGAACTCACGGCCTTCGACCTTGGCGCGAGGCAAACCGACCTGGCACAGCACCGCATGAGTGAAAGCCATGTCCTCGCCGGCCGGCGGGGTGGTGGCAATCTCCGCGCTGGCCTCGATCAGCTTCTGGTCGGCCCCGGTCAAGATGAGGCCGGCCGGCGTGATCTTCTTGGTTTGGCGCTTCGGCGGCGGCAATGCTGCCTTGGCCTGCGCCTGGGCCACCAGGTCGCCCATGATCTCGCCGATCTGCTGCGCGCCCTGCCCTTCTCGCTTCTTGGTCATGCTGGTGGCCCTCCTTTAGCGGCTAAAAGTCAATGGCCGTGCCGCTTCTCGTACTCATCGAAGGCCAAGCGCAGCAGCTCGTTCAGCTTGAGGTCGTGATTGGCTGCGAACACGCGGAAGCGGCGGCGAAGGTCGGCCGACACGCGAAAGTTCAGCGGCACATTGTTGGCCTCTGCTTCCTCGGCCGGCGCTGCGCTGCGGGCTGGCACGTTGGCAACTGGCGCGGCCTGGCCCTTGGTTGCGACCAGGCCGGAAAGGTCGGCGGGTTTCTTGGCTGCCATTTATACGGTTTCCTTCTTTTTGGTTTTCGTCTTTACGTGCAAGCGTTCAAGCACGAAAGACAATAATTGTCGCATTTCCTCGGCGCTTCGGCTCTTGGCGTCTGTCTCGCTCACTGTGCGGCCATCGACCATCGAGGCCGCGTAATCCACGCGGTCATGCACGATTGCCGGAGCCACGGCCCCATGCGCTGACAGGGCGGCGACGGCCTGCACGGTCAGCCTGGCGGTCGGCTTGGCCTGGGTGACGGCAAAGGCGAACGGCCGGCCGGCTTCCTGAGCAATATCCACGGTGCTGCCAACAGCGCGCAGGTCGTGCGGGCTGGGCCTCGTCGGGATCAGCACCAGGTCGGCCAGCTTCACCACGTCGCGGATGGCGGCCGTAATCGCCGGCGGCGTGTCGATGACGGCCAGCTTGAACCCTGCCGCTGCCAGGCCCTCTAGCTTCGTCGCCAGCTCGGCCAGGCTGGCCGATGCCAGCGCGGGCGTATCGGCCTCGCGCGAGTTCCACCAGGCCGACAGCGAGCCTTGCGGGTCGGTGTCGATCAGGACTGCCGGCCCTGCGCCCTCCTGCTCGGCTGTGACGGCCAGGTGAGCGGCAAGGGTAGTCTTGCCCGCGCCGCCCTTCTGGCTTGCTATGACGATGGTTTTCATTCTGCTTTGCGTGCCTCCGAGCTAAGACAATATGGCAATTATACGCCATTAACGCATAGCAGCAAGCACAAAAGCACGCAAAGCAGATAATTTTAGCCGCTAAAGTTTGCGCCGCCGCGCCCGCTCGGTGTCTGCCAGGTCGCCGGGCCACGTCGCCAGCTCGTCATCGGTGAGGCCCGCCAGGATTTGCGGCAGGTTTTGGGTTCGGTACGGGGGCATCGGCAGATCAGCGGCCGGGCCTTCATCATCATCTAGGAAAGCCGGCTCGGGCAGCTCGGCCGCGCCCTGCTCCACGTCGGCCGCCTCGCCGGCGTCGGCCTCGGTCAATGCGTCCTCCACGAAAGCGCCATGCCTGGCCGCCTCGGCCTGGCTCATGTCACGGCTGGCCCATATCCGTTTGACCTGGGCCACGCTGCACCCGGCCAGCTTGGCCGTCTCCGCGATGCTCTGGCCGATGCTGCGCAACGCGATCACCTGGGCGCGTAGCTTCGGATCGGCCCGCCGTCCCTTGTAGCGGCCGTCCCGCTTCGCCAGCTCGATGCCCTGGCGCTGCCGCTCGCGCCTGTCCTCGTAGTCGTCGCGGGCCATCTGTAGGGCCAGCTTCAAAAGCATGTCCTGGACGGATTCCAGGACGATCTTGGCGACGCCCTGGGCCTCGGCCGCCAGGTCGGATAGATCGACCACGCCAGGGACGGCCAGGCGCGCACCCTTGGCCCGGATCGAGGCCACCAGGCGCTCGGCCTCGGGCAAGGGTAGGCGGCTGATGCGGTCGATCTTCTCGGCAATGACCACCTCGCCCGGTTGCAGGTCGGCCACCATGCGCAGCAGCTCGGGCCGGTCAGCGCGTGCGCCGCTGGCTTTCTCGCGGTAGATGCCGGCCACGTAGTACCCGGCGGCCTTCGCGGCCGTGATGATCCCTTCCTGGCGTTCAAGGTCTTGCGCGTCGGTGCTGACGCGCAGATAGACCCGCGCCACCATCGGCGCGGCTGCTGGCTTCGTCCTGCTCATGCTGGCTCCTTTGGGCATACCTGAATGCGCCTATCGTAGTGTCGTTTTCAGAAGGCGACTGCACCGGTTCATTGGGTTGGCCGTACCGAGTGCATAGGACTGCTGACACGACCTGTTCAGTAGTCGTATGCACGAGCCGCCGCGAGGGGATGGGATTGCTCAGGAGTCCCCTGCACGATGCTGTCTTGCGCCGTCACTTTACTAACCATAAACACCCTTTGTATGCCTTAGACAGAATTACGGGTTAAGTGACAATTTTTGACGACCGGCACGTTCTGGCTCACACTGTCACATAATCGAACGTATATGTGACAGGCGAAGAGATGTTGATCGGCTATATGCGGGTGTCGAAAGCGGACGGATCCCAATCCACCAATTTGCAGCGCGATGCGCTCATCGGCGCCGGCGTGAGTCCTGCCCATCTCTACGAGGATCTGGCATCAGGCCGACGCGATGATCGCCCAGGGTTGGCTGCTTGCCTGAAGGCGCTTCGTGAAGGGGATACGCTGATCGTATGGAAGCTCGATCGGCTCGGCCGCGATCTGCGCCACCTGATCAATACCGTGCACGACCTGACTGCGCGTAGCGTGGGACTGAAGGTCCTGACCGGTCACGGTGCAGCGGTCGACACGACGACTGCCGCCGGCAAGCTTGTGTTCGGCATTTTTGCTGCGCTGGCAGAGTTCGAGCGGGAGTTGATTTCCGAGCGAACGGTCGCCGGGCTTGTCTCGGCGCGCGCTCGCGGCAGGAAAGGGGGGCGCCCCTTCAAGATGACCGCCGCCAAGCTACGCCTGGCGATGGCCAGCATGGGGCAACCGGAAACCAAGGTGGGCGATCTCTGCGAAGAACTGGGGATTACCCGGCAGACGCTCTACCGGCATGTGTCACCCAAGGGAGAGCTGCGACCAGACGGCGTAAAGCTGCTCTCCCGAGGTTCAGCCGCATAGTAGCGGCGACCTGGAACGAGGCTGTTCAGTGCGGCAACGATCCGATTGCCGGTGTCGACCCGATGCAGCCGTCCAGCTTTGACGGAAGCTGTCGTTCAACGCCGAAGTTAAGTCGTGCCGCGAAGCGGCATCGGCTTGAACGCATTGTTAGACATCATTGCCGAGCACCTTGGTGATCTCGCTTTTCATGAAGTGAATAAATTCTTCCAACTTATCTGCGCGCAAGACCGAGCGATCTTCCTCTTGCCCAAGATAAGCCTGTCTAGCTTCAAGCAAGACAGACTGATGCTGGGCAGGTAGATGTTCCATTGCCCAGTTGGCAGCGACATCCTTCGGCGCGATTTTACCAGTTGCTGCGCTGTACCAAATGCGGGACAACGTAAGCACTACATTTCGCTCATCGCCGGCCCAGTCGGGCTGCGAGTTCCATAGCTTCAAGGTTTCATTCAGCGCCTTGATTAGATCTTGTTCAGGAACTGGATCAAAGAGTTCCTCCGCCGCCGGACCTACCAAAGCCACGCTATGTTCTCTCGCTTTCGTTAGCAAGATAGCCAGATCGATGTCGATCGTGGCTGGCTCGAAGATACCCGCAAGAATGTCATTGCGCTGCCATTCTCCAAATTGCAGTTCGCGCTTGGCTGGATAACGCCACGGCATAATGTCTTCGTGCACGACAATGGTGACTTCTATAGCGCGGAGAATCTCACTCTCGCCTGGGAAAGCCGAAACCTCCAAAAGATCGTTGAACAAAGCTCGCCGCGTTGTGTCATCAAGCCTTGCGGTCACAGTAACCAGCAAATCAATATCACTGTATGGCTTCAGGCCGCCATCCACTGCGGAGCCGTACAAATGTACGGCAAGCAACGTCGGTTCCAGATGGTGCTCGATAACACTAAGCACCTTGGATAGTTGCGTCGAAATTTCGGCGGTCACTGAGTCCCTCATGATGTCTAACACCTGAATTAAGCCGCGCCGCGAAGCGGCGTCGGCTTGAATGAATTGTTAGATGCCAGCCCGATCAATGTGCGCTGACCTTGGATAGCAGATTTAGAACGGCGACGCCACTAACGATAAGTCCCATGCCAACGAACGCCCACAAGTCTAGTTTCTGGCCATGGAAGATCCAAGCGATAGCTGCCACAAGTACGATGCCGAGGCCAGCCCAAACAGCATAAGCAATGCCGACCGGGATGGACTTGATTGCGAGAGAGAGGAAATAGAACGCAAGCCCGTAGCCAGCCACAACTACAACAGAAGGAACTAACTTGGTGAATCCATGGCTGGACTTCAGTGCGGAAGTTGCGACGACCTCACCAAATATTGCAATAGCCAGAAAGAGCCAGTTCTTCACGTGCAATCTCCTCTACGGTATGAAGGATAAATAGTGGTGGCTATGAGTTGCCAAAAACAGTCTTGCGGCTGTCGATTTTCTGTGAGCATACGCAACGCCAAATCTGGCATCTAACTTTGTTTTAGGGCGACAGTTCTGCCGCATAACATCGGGATGTCGGATAACATGTTCTGCAACCTTCTGTTTAGAATAAGAAATATCGCGCAAGGCAAGATAACAACGCAGGTAAAGCAGCAGCTGGCATGGTGTGTGGTCTGATCGATTCCGGGCACAGGCGTATAGCATATCCTCCCGCCGGGGTGGCCGCTATCCGGAGCGCTTGATGACCGGCCGCTCCTGGCCGCCTGCCGCCCGTCATTCCCTGATGGGTTCAACCCCCTTTGCTGCTGTAGTGCATTCGGCTTCTGACATTTGGCGCAGCCGTCTTCTGAAAACGACACGTAGCCCGGCAGGCTCATTTATCAAAGCACGATCTATATGCGCCTAGCTCAAAACACCAGCCTTAAAGAGCCTTTTCAAGACAGTTTCAGCGCGATGGACTCGGGGGCAGGGAAGGGCTATTATCACTAGGTATTACTATGTGATAAGAGGCCCACTATGGCAACGTCTCTCAAGATCGACGACACGCTGAAAGGTCGCGTCCAGCACCTCGCCAGCCAGCGCCGCCGCTCGCCCCACTGGATCATGCTCGAAGCGATCCAGCAGTACGTCGAGCG
>NZ_BSPB01000067.1:0-15144 GCF_030160815.1 Hydrogenophaga electricum
CGCAAGCTGCTGACCACGCTCAATGCCATGGTCCGAACTGGCAAACCTTGGGACAAATCGCTTCACAGCGCTTGACTTCCAAGACGGTTACTCAGTCCTGCGGCGGCGGCGTCAGGAACACGTCGCTGAGCAGCCCGCGCTCGACCACGGTGAGCACCACCAGATCCGGCCGCTGCTGGCGCACCAGTTCCACCAGACGCTGGGCGCCATTTTCGAAGCCGGTGCCCCAGTGCAGCTGGATCGTTTCGCGGAACGCCGCGGCCATCAGCGGCGATTGCGCGATGCCGAAAGAGTCGCGCAGCCACAGCACTTTCAGGGGGTTGAGCGCGCCGGGGGTGAGCACGCGCACGGTGTGGCGCGGGAACTGCAACTGGCCGAAGGCGCCGGGCTCCAGCCGCTCGCCCGTTTCGAGCACGCGGATGTCGCTGCCGTCGATGGCCTCGCGGTTGGTGACGGCGGGGTGGGGCTCGGGCTCTTCCAGCCGTTCCTGGATGTAGAGGAAGCGGCCGAGATCGCCGCCGATGCGGCTGCCCACGCGTTCAATCGCCGGCGGGCTGGCCGTCGGCCAGCGCAGGGCCACGCCCTGGCCCGACAGCGTCTGGCGCAGCGCGTCCAGGCTCAGGGCCGCGCCGTACAGGTTCCAGTGGGTGTCCGAGCGGTAGTAGGTCGGAACCGGCCCCTGGGCCGAGGCCTGTCGCAGGGCCGGCGCGGGATCGGCGATGAGCGCGCGCGCCGGCCCGTCGAGCAGGCTGCGGACGCGCGGCGGGCGCCCCAGGTCGGCCCAGTGCGGCAGGGCCTCGCGGTAGATGTGGTGCTTGTCGCTGCCGATGACGAGGGCAAAACCCTGGACACCCTGCGCGCGCAGCCAGGCCTGCCAGGCCAGCAGGTTGGTGGCGATGCGCGCGGCCAGCGCCGGGTCGCCGGGCTGTTCACCGAAGCGGTGCTGGCTCACGTTGTCGCCATAGGCGTCGCCCAGGAACAGCCAGCCGTCCTGCCCGACCACCACCTTGGCCGGCGAGGTGCTGAGCCCGGTGCGCCAGGTCAGGGCCGAAAACTCGGCGACCAGAAAGTCGGCGTTGAACAGCAGGCGCTGCAGGCGCGGGTAGTTGCGCTCGGCCAGCAGTTTGCGCGCGTAGGTGCGCACGTTGTCGTCCCGCAGGTTGACCAGCGGCGCGGCGGCCATCAGCGCCAGGCTGATGGCCAGGAAGGTGGCGATGCCGGCCTTGCGGTGCATGTCAGAAGTTGAAGTACAGGAACACGGTGGACGTGGAGGCCAGCGTGGCGTAAAAGGCCACGCCCAGCAGCACCGCACAGGCCAGGGTGGTGTGCCAGCGCGGTGGCGCGTCCATCAACCGCCCCGCATGGCCGCGTGTGAGCACGAAGGCTGCGGCGGCCAGCGCGGCGTACTGCGGCAGTTGTGCCACCAGCGCGGGCGGCAGCCAGCGCAGCCAGAGGTCCACCGACCAGCCGCCCCAGGCGAACGCCGCGGTCGGCAGATCGGCGGCGGCCGGCCCCAGGGCGCCGCGCCAGTCGGCCATGCCGCGCAGCACGCGCCAGGCGCTGTCGAGCGAGGGCGCGCGGAAGAACACCCAGGCCCCGTTCACGAACAGGAAGGTCAGCAGCCAGGCCAGCCAGCGCTGCAAGCGCAGGCCCGTGGCCTGCCAGAGCCGGTGCAGCACCAGGGCCGCGCCGTGCAGCGCGCCCCAGATCACGAACATCCAGCTCGCGCCGTGCCAGAGCCCGCCGATCACGAAGGTCAGGAACAGGTTGAGCCCGGTGTGCCAGGCCGCGCCCCGGTTGCCGCCCAGCGGGATGTAGACGTAGTCGCGCAGGAAGCGGCCGAGCGTGATGTGCCAGCGGCGCCAGAAGTCCTGGATGTCCAGTGCCTGGTAGGGCGAGCGGAAGTTCAGCGGCAGCCGGATGTTGAACAGCAGCGCGGCGCCCATGGCCATGTCGCAGTAGCCGCTGAAATCGAAGTAGAGCTGGAAGGTGTAGGACAGGCTGGTGACCCAGGCTTCGTAAAAGCCGAGGGCCTGGCTGCCGTCGAAGCCCTGGTCGGCCCAGGGCGCGAAGCCGTCGGCGATCACCACCTTCTTGAACAGGCCGATGGCGAAGATGCACAGCCCGGTCAGCACGTGGCCGGAATGGATCACCCAGTTCCGGCGCCGCGCGAACTGCGGCATCATTTCGTGGTGGTGCACGATCGGCCCGGCGATCAGCTGCGGGAAGAAGGTGATGAACAGCGCGTAGCGCAGAAAGTCGTATTCGCGCGTGAGCCCCCGGTAGCTGTCGACCAGATAGGCGATCTGCTGGAAAGTGAAGAAGCTGATCGCCAGCGGCAGGGCCACCTGGGGCCAGTCGAGCTGGGCACCGGTCAGGGCGTTGAGGTTGTCGGCCAGGAAGTGCGCGTACTTGTAGTAGCCCAGCAGGCCGAGGTTGGCGACGATGGCACCGCCCAGCAGCCACTGCCGGGGCACGTCGGAGCGCGCGGCGCGGGGGCGGGCGAGTTCCTGTCCGACCAGGAAGTTGACCACCAGGCTGCCCAGCAGCAGCGGCAGGTATTCGAGTTTCCAGTAGCTGTAGAAGAACAGGCTGGCCAGCACCAGCCAGCCCTGCGCGGCCGAAATCCAGCGCAGCCGGCACAAGCCGAAATACACCACCAGTGCCGTGGGCAGGAAGGCGAACAGGTAGACGGCCGAGTTGAACAGCATGGCGGCCGGATTATGCGGCGAGGCGAGAGGCGCTTTGCGGGTTCCAAACGCAGACGGCCCCTCGCGGGGCCGTCTGGGCGGGGTGCCAACGGGGCTGGATCAGCGCACCAGCAGCACGGGCGCCTTGCAGTGCGCCAGCACCTGGGTTGCCACGGAGCCCATGACCAGGTTGCCCAGCGCGCTGTGGCCGTGCGAACCCATCATCACCAGATCGAACTTGCCGGCGGTGGCCTGCTTGGCGATCAGCTCACCCGGCGTGCCGACTTTGCTCACGACCTTGGCGTCGATGCCATGGCGGGCGAGGAACTTCACCACGGGCGCGGTCACTTTGGCGGCCTCTTCGGCGTAGTAGCCATTGGCCACGTCGGCGCCCACGGCGGCGCGGGCCCGCGGCGGCAGCGGGTTCTGCACGGTGAACAGCGTGAATTCGTTGGCCGGGCCGAACGTCTCCTCGTGCGTGGTCAGGTAGGCCAGCATCTTCTTGGTGTAGGCACTGCCGTCGATGGCAAGCAGGATCTTCATGGGCACATACTCCTTCGGGTGTGAAGCTGCTGAGTTTAAGCTTCTGGCGAAGCGCCGGACATACGGCCTTCCACGCACGCCCGCCCGCGGTTCAGAAGCTGATGGTTTGCTGCGGCAGGAAGCCGGCCTGCTCGCCCTTGTCAGCGTACCCCAGCGGGTTGGCCACGATGCGGCAGCGCCCGACCTGCCGGTCCTGTGGACAGTGCAGGTGGCCGTGCAGCCAGAGGTCGACCTGGGGCAGCAGATCGTCCAGCGCATTGCAAAAACCCGCGGTTCCCGGCGTCAGGCCGTAGCGCGGGTCGGCGCTGTGCAGCGTGGGCGCGAAGTGGGTGACGACCACGGTGCGCCCGGCGTGCGGGCGGGCCAGCTCGGCGCGCAGCCAGTCCTGGGATTCCAGGGCCAGTTCGCGCATCGCCGCCGCGTCGAACAGCCGGCCCCGGCGCTGGCCGCCCATCTTGTTCAGATAGAAATTGGCCGCGCGAAAGGCCTTCTCCCGCCGCCGCAGGCGCTCGGTCAGGGTGGCGCCGGACGGCACCAGGGCGTCGTAGTCGCTCCACAGGGTGGCGCCGATCCAGCGGTCGCCGGCGATCTCGATGCTGCGACGCTCCAGCCAGGTGATGCCCAGCCGCTCGCAGGTTTCGCGCAGGCGCTGGTGGGCATCGTCCACGTCCAGGGCGTCGTATTCGTGGTTGCCGGGCACGAACAGCACCGGCACGGGCCAGCCTGCGTACTGCGGCAGGGGCGAGAAGCGGCGCAGGCCCCAGTCGGGCTCGGCCATCACGCTGCCGTCGCTGCGCTGCTGGTAGGAGCCCACATCGCCCGCGAGCACGAGCAGTTCGGCCTCGGGGGCCGGCTGGGGCTGGAACGTGGGGTCGGTTTCGAGGTGAAGGTCGCTGAGCAACTGAAAACGCATGCCCCCGATTGTGGGACAGGCGCCAGCGTCAGCGGATGACCAGCACCGGTACGTGGGATCGGCCCAGCACCGCGGCCGTGACCGAGCCCAGCATCATGTTTTCCAGGGAAGTCTGTCCCCGGCATCCCATGATGATCAGGTTGCTCTGCAGTTCGCTGGCGACCTTGACCAGCAGATCGGCGGGTGCGCCGCGCCGCGCCAGCCGGCGCGCCTCCAGGCCTTGCGAACTCAGAAAATCGCAAGCCTCATCGAGCACCGAGTCGGCGGCGGCGGTTTCTGCGTTTTCAGGCACCACGTGCAGCAGCACGTAGTCGTATTGGGGGCGGAACAGCAGCTCGTTCGACACGATGTAGGTGAGCATGCGCCGCGTGTACCGGCTGCCATCGACAGCCAACAGCAATTTCATGGGCAAGGCCATGGCAATCTCCCTGCAGACATCACGGAACGGAACGCCGTATGTTATCGGCTTGGAAGCCCTGCACGGAAGCCCGTTCGACGAGTTCGCGCAACCAGCGGTGCGCGCCCTGCTGGGTGGCCTGGCGGTGCCACAGCGCGTCCACATGCACGGCGGGCACCGCCAGCGGCAGCTCACGCAAAGCCAGTTCGTGTTCCATGCCGGTGGCGCCCACGAAGTGGCGTGGCAGCACGGTGAGCAGGTCGGTGGTGGCCACCACGCGCCCGGCGGTGAAGAACTGGTTGACCGTGAGCACCACCCGCCGCTGGCGCGACTGCGCGGCCAGGGCTTCGTCGACGAAACCGAAAGGCCGCCCCGAAAAGCTGACCAACAGGTGTCGGGCCTGGCAATAGGTGTCGAGATCCAGCGGCGCGGTGGCCAGCGGGTGGCCCCGGCGCATGACCACCACGTATTCGCCGTCGTACAGGCGCTGGTGCAGGAAGCGCGGCGAATCCTCCTGCAGATGGATGGCGCTGAGTTCGGTGATGACGCCCGGGAAGTGGCCGATGGCCAGGTCGGCCGAGCCCGACTCCAGCAGGTCGCGCGGGTCGCGTGTGGTCAGGGGCAGCACACGCAGGTTCACGTTCGGGGCCTCGTCCTGCAGCAGGCGGATCAGCCCCGGCACGATCTTGGCGGCGGTGGCGTCGGCCATGGCGATCACGAAGGCATTGCGCGCATGGGCCGGGTCGAAGCCGCCGGGCGCCAGCGATTCCTGCAGGCGCTGCAGCGCGTCGCGCACCGTGGGCCAGACGGCCAGGGCCAGCGGCGTGGGTTCGACGCCGTAGCCGCTGCGGCGCACCAGCTCGTCGCCCAGCGATTCGCGCAGCCGGCGCAGGGCATTGCTCACGGCGGGTTGCGTCATGGCGAGGTTGTGGGCGGCCCGCGTGAGGTTGCGTTCGGCCATGACCTCGTCAAACACCCGCAGCAGATTCAGGTCGAGGGTGCGAAAGTTGCGATCAATCATTTCCATGGTGAATGTAATTCATCACAAAAATAAACTGGCGTGACATCGGGGTTAACCCTAGTATTCGTTCCGTCCACAAGACATTCCGACTTTTTGTTTCGGGGGTAACGCCATGAGCACTGCAATTTCCTCTTCTTCCGCCCTGGGCCACCGGTCCGAGGGTGTCTACCGCGCCCGCCGCTCCTTCGACAGTGCCCGGGGTTTGGCCGCCATGTTGCTGGCCGCCGCCGTGGCCGCGATGGTCGTGCTGGCCGATCACCTCATCAGTACCTGGGCCGACGGGCACCTGTTCCTGGCCTGGGTGAGCCTCTGGGTCGTGGTCTTCGCCGGCCTCGCCCTGTTCGGCAGCACCGCCCGTTCGCTGGCCCTGCGCACGCTGAAGGCGCTGGACGGCTGGTCGCGTTCCCTGGCCGAAGCCCGCGCCGAAGCCCGCCTCTGGGAACTGGCCAAGCAGGACCCGCGTCTGCGCTCCGAACTGATCCAGGCCCGCATCCGCGAGTCGGCCGAGGTCGATGCCGCGGCCGTCGCTCCGGTCGCCAAGAGCGCAGAAGTCTTCAGCGAGGCACTGGCACCGATGGGACTGGACTCGGGTGTGGTCTCGCCGGTCAGCGCGCGCCTTATGGCCCAGACCGCCATGCGCCGCCATGCCGGCTACCTGCCGTACCTGTGAATCCCCGCTGACCCGTGCCCACCGCTGGGGCCCGCTCCATAAAAAAAGCCCCGATCCATCGGGGCTTTTTTGTGGGCGCACGCCGGGGCCACAGCCCCGGTGCCTGTGTCAGGCCGTGGCGGCCAGGCGCTTTTCCAGATCGGTCTTGGTGTCGACCAGGGCCTTCGGCAGGTGGTAGGCCAGCTGTTCGAAGTGGGCATCGTGCAGCTTGAATTCGTCGGCCCAGGCGGCCTTGTCGATGCTGGTGACTTGCTGGAACTGCTCGGCGCTGAAGTCCAGGCCGGTCCAGTTGATCTCGGCGTAGGCCGGGGCGGTGCCGAACATCGTGGCCTGGCCCTGGGCCTTGCCTTCGATGCGGTCGATCATCCACTTGAGCACGCGCATGTTGTCGCCGTAGCCGGGCCAGACAAACTTGCCGTCGGCGTTCTTGCGGAACCAGTTCACGCAGAACATCTTGGGCTGCTTCGCGCCGGTCTTGGCCACGGTCTCACCGACGTTGAGCCAGTGCTGGAAGTAGTCGCTCATGTTGTAGCCGCAGAAGGGCAGCATGGCGAACGGGTCGCGGCGCACCACGCCTTGCGCACCGAAGGCGGCGGCGGTGGTTTCGGAGCCCATGGTGGCGGCCATGTAGACGCCTTCGGTCCAGCTGCGGGCCTCGGTCACCAGCGGCACGGTGGTCGAACGGCGGCCGCCGAACAGGAAGGCGTCGATCGCCACGCCGGCCGGGTCGTCCCACTGCGGGTCCAGCGCCGGGTTGTTGGTGGCGGCGACGGTGAAGCGCGAGTTCGGGTGCGCGGCCTTGGTGCCTTTTTCCTTGGCGATGGCCGGCGTCCAGTCATTGCCTTGCCAGTCGATCAGGTGATCGGGCAGGGTGCCGGTGTCCTTTTCCATGCCTTCCCACCACACGTCGCCGTCGTCGGTCAGGGCGACGTTGGTGAAGATCACGTTCTTGTCCAGCGAGCGCATGCAGTTCGGGTTGGTGTGCATGTTGGTGCCGGGCGCGACGCCGAAATAACCCGCTTCGGGGTTGATCGCCAGCATCTTGCCGTCGGCCTGAGGCTTGACCCAGGCGATGTCGTCACCGATGGTGGTGACCTTCCAGCCGGGGAAGGCGCTTTCGGGCGGCACCAGCATGGAGAAGTTGGTCTTGCCGCAGGCGCTGGGGAAGGCGGCGGCGACGTGGTACTTCTTGCCCTCGGGGTTGGTCACGCCCAGGATCAGCATGTGCTCGGCCAGCCAGCCCTGGTCGCGGCCCATGTTGGACGCGATGCGCAGCGCGAAGCACTTCTTGCCCAGCAGCGCGTTGCCGCCGTAGCCCGAACCGTAGGACCAGATCTCGCGCGTTTCGGGGAAATGCACGATGTACTTGACCTGGGGGTTGCAGGGCCAGGTGGTGGTGTCCTTCTGGCCTTCGGCCAGGGGGGCGCCCACGGTGTGCATGCAGGGCACGAATTCGCCGCTGTCACCCAGCACGTCGTACACAGCCTTGCCCATGCGGGTCATCAGCTTCTGGTTGACGGCCACATAGGCGCTGTCGGTCAGTTCGATGCCGATGTGGGCAATGTGCGAACCCAGCGGGCCCATGCTGAAGGGCACCACGTACATGGTGCGGCCCTTCATGCAGCCGTCGAACAGCGGGTTGAGGGTGGCGCGCATGTCGGCCGGGGCCATCCAGTTGTTGGTGGGGCCGGCGTCTTCCTTCTTTTCGGAGCAGATGTAGGTGCGGTCTTCCACGCGGGCCACGTCGGACGGATCGGTCCAGGCCAGGAAGGAGCCGGGGCGCTTGGCCGGGTTCAGCTTCTTGAAGGTGCCGGCGTCGACCAGTTCCTGGCAGAGGCGGTCGTATTCTTCCTGGCTGCCGTCGCACCAGTACACGCTGTCGGGCTTGCACAGGGCCACCATGTCGGCCACCCAGGCAATCAGCTGGGCGTTTTTGACATAGGCGGGGGTGTTCAGGTTCAGGCCCTGCATCACGGGAGAGTTCATCGGTCAAGACTCCAGAAGTTGAAAACCAGCGGGCTCCAGCGACACCAACAGCCGCTGGCCACGCAAGGGTGGGCGGCTGGGTCCCTGGAGCGGGATCGGGGCGGTCGGCGCGCGGGGCTGCGGGGCTGCGGGGCGGTGACGCTTGCAGCGTGGCGGCAGAAGCGGGGCGTTTGACCCGGGTTCTGGTCCGTGTGTCGGCCTGATGCCGGAATTTTAGGGAAGGGCCGGGCTGGTTACTGGGTGGTTACATGCAAAACATGCATAACCTGATGCCGCCGACAAAGGGGATGGTGCCGCCGCCCATCGGCGCTGGATGGATGCCTGACCCGAAGACACCCAAAAAAAAGCCGGCCCCTGGAGCCGGCTGGCGGGGCTGGAGGGCTTTCAGGCCATGAAGACGGCAATGAAGGCCAGCAGGAACATCAGCACGGCACCGGCCACGGGCAGAACGATGGGCATCAGCGGCGTGATGGCTTCGATCACGTCCTCGGGCGGCTGGCTGTGAGAGTCGGTTTGCGGGTGGGCCATGGTCGGTCTCCGGACTGTTTGACGAAAATCAATAGGCATTCTAGGTCAGCTTGGCCGGCTCCGCCAGAATCGCGCGGCTCACAGCAGGGCGTAGGTGGTGCTGGCGCGGCACACGCTTTTGCCGTCTCCGGCGGCCACGATGTCGATTTCACCGAACACCAGGCTTTTGCCTGCACGCACGACGCGGGCGGTCACCAGCGCGTCCTGGCCGGACAGGGGCTTGAGAAAGCTGGTGTTCAGCTGCACGGTGGTCATGGGCTGGCGTGTTCCCAGGCGGGTGACGATGGCCAGCACCATGGCGGTGTCGGCCGCCGCCATCAGGGCCTGTCCGCAGACCATGCCGCCGACCCGGGCCAGTCGGTCCGAGAACGGCAGGCGGAGCGTGACCTCTCCGTCCCCATGGCTCACCACGGCCAGCCCCAGGTCCTGGACCCAGGGCGCGAACCACGCCGCTAGGCATTCCGCCAGGGCGGCGATGTCCGGCGGACTGGATGGTGTGGTCGCCGGGTGGGTCATGGGATCACTGACCCCCGTCTTTGCGGAAGCGGGCCAGCCAGTGGTCCATCAGCTTGCCGGCTGCCTCGCGACCACCGAGTCCGAAAGAGAGCGCCACGGCCACCGCCACGGCACCCAGGGTCAGGCCAAAGGCGAGGTTGACGATGTCGTCGGCGATGCCCATGGCGCGCAGGCCCATGGCGATGACCAGCGCCAGGATGGCAAAGCGTGCGATGCGGGCCAGGCCCTTGGTGTGGGCGCCGCTGGCCTGGTCGATCGCCTGGTAGGCGACGTTGGCCAGCCAGAAGCCGATCACCAGAATGGCCGAGCCGAGCAGGATGTCGCCACCGAAGCGGATGAAGGTCTCGACGATGCCGCCGACCTGGTCAAAGCCCAACTGGTTGGCCGCTTCCACGGTGGCAAAGAGCATGGCGAAGAACAAAGCCACGCGGCCCACGAAGGCGGAGGCGCTGACCTGGGTGAAGGCGTGGGACAGGCCGATGCGTTCGGGCAGCGTGTCGAAGCCGAGCGTGGCCAGCAGGCTGGTCAGCAGGCGGCTGGCGAAAGTGGCCACCAGCCAGGTCACCACCAGGATCAGCGCGGCGGCGATCAGGTGCGGCACGGCCGCCATGAGCATGCCCAGCATGTCGGTGGCGGGCTTGGAGATGGCTTCGATCTTCAGCGCGTCCAGCGCGGCGATCAGCGAGGGCACGAAGACCGCGACGAACACCAGCAGGCCGGCCACGCTGGACAGGCGCACGGTTTCGCCGATGCCGGCGCGGTGCCCGATCTTGTCGATGCCGGCGGTGCGGCTGAGGTTGGTGGTCAGGTTGCGCAGCACGGTGGCCAGGATCCAGCCGACACCGCCGATCACCAGGGCCGCGACCGCGTTGGGCAGCATGTCCAGCGCCTTGGTCACCATCTGGGTCAGCGGGTCCAGCAGGCCCTGCAGGCCCAGGGCACCCAGAATGGCCGGGACGAACAGCAGGATCACCAGCCAGAACAGCGCACCGGCGAGGTTTTCGCCGATGGGGGCCATGTCGGCGTGGGCCGAGAGCTTTTCATCCAGGGTGGTGCGGTCCAGCAGCTTCTGCGAAACCATGCGGACCACGCTGGCCAGCAGCCACGCCACCAGCGCCAGCGCCAAGCCACCCAGCAGGCGCGGTGCGTAGGCAAAGAGCTCGGTGGTGAAGGCCGAGAAGGGCCCCGACACCGTGGCCAGATCGAGCGAATTGAACACGGCCACCAGCGCAAACAGCAGCACGACCCAGAACAGGCCCAGGCCCACGGCGCCTTCGATGTCGACCTGGGTGCCTGTGAGCTGACCGAAGCGCCGGTTGACACCCACCGCGCCCAGGCTGCGGCGCGCACCGGCGCGCACGACCACCGCGATGAACCAGCCCAGGATAAAGATGCCCAGGGCACCGAGCAATTGGGGAATGTGCCCGCCCATCGTGCTTTGCAGCGACTCCCACAACGTGTTCATGTTCATTCTTTACTCCTGTTCACAGTTGGCAACAGGGGCATGATGCAAACGCAGCGGGGTTGCGTCAACCTGTGACGGCGTCAAGACAGCAAATGACTACAGATTCCCGGCAAATTGCCTGAAATGATGATTCAATGCGTGCGGTAGCGCACAGATCAGGGTTTCGTGAGGCGGCTGACGCCTCCGGTCAGAGGGCTTGCGCCTCGAAACCGGCGCTGTGCAGAGCCTCGATGACCTGCTGCACGTGGGCATGGCCGCGCGTTTGCAGCACCAGTTCGATGGACACGTTCTGCGCCGCGAGCAACGTGAAGGCGCGCTGGTGGTGCACCTCGTCGATGTTGGCGCCGGCGGCGGCCACGGTGGCCGTGATGCGGGCCAGGTTGCCGGGCACATCGCGAGCGCTGACCTGAACACGGGCCAGCCGCCCAGCCCGCACCATGCCCCGTTCGATGATGGAGGCGAGCAGCATCGGGTCGATGTTGCCGCCGCTGAGCACCAGCCCCACGCGCTGACCGGCAAAGCGGCCAGGGTGGCGCAGCAGCGCCGCGAGGCCGGCGGCGCCAGCACCTTCGACCAGGGTCTTTTCGATCTCCAGCAGCATCACGATGGCCTGCTCGATGTCGCCTTCGTCCACCAGCAGGAGGTCGTCGACCCGCTCGCGCACCACGGCTTCGGTCAGCCGGCCGGGCTGACCCACGGCGATGCCCTCGGCGATGGTGCTCTGCCCCTGGGGCAGGTGCGTGCCCTTGACCGCGTTGTACATGGACGGGAATCGCTCGGTCTGCACGCCCACGATCTGCAGTGCCGGGCGCAATGCCCGCGCTGCCGTGGCCATGCCGGCGATCAGGCCGCCGCCCCCCACCGCGACCACCAGCACGTCGAGATCGGGCACCGCGCGCAGCATCTCCAGCGCCACGGTGCCCTGGCCGGCGGCGATGGCCTCGTCGTCGTACGGGTGCACGAACACCAGTCCCTGCGCTTCGGCCAGGGTGTGGGCGTGGGCGCGGGCTTCTTCCAGCGTGTCGCCATGCAGCACCACCTCGGCCCCGAAGCCCCGGGTGCGTTCCACCTTCACGCCGGGCGTGAAGCGCGGCATCACGATCACCGCGCGGATGCCGGCGCGCTGGGCGTGGTAAGCCACGCCTTGCGCATGGTTGCCCGCGCTCATGGCGACCACGCCGCGCTGGCGTTCGGAGGCATCCAACTGGGCCAGCTTGTTGCAGGCACCGCGTTCCTTGAACGACGCCGTGTATTGCAGGTTCTCGAATTTCAGGAACACCTGACAGCCCACGATCTGTGACAAGGTGCGCGACTCCACGCACGGCGTTTCCAGCACCTGGCCAGCCAGCAAGGCGGCCGCCTTTTCGATGTCACTCAGTTGCAGCATGTCGGCATTGTCGGCTTTTCCAGGGCGCTGGCGGGCAACCGGAAAAGCCCCACGGCCACCTCGGCATCGGCTCGTTCGGCTCTTCCCTGTTTCATGAAGCTGCGTTATGGTGCCGTCAACCCCTGTGAGGTGTCTGGCGTGGCATCTCTACCGGTTGATTGCTGGAGGTGTCCGCATGAACAAACGCTTGCCGCCGCCCGGAATGGCCGTGCCCCGTGTGGGCGCGGGAGCGCGCGTCGCCGAGCCGCGCGAGCCCCGACTGGCGGGTTCGCTGGACGCCCGGGTGTTCGTGCCACCGGGCCTGCGCCAGGCGCCGGTGCTCGACCTCATGTGCTCGCACTTCGTGCTCACGTTGGCGGCGCGCCAGGGGCCGCGCTTCAACGTGCGGCGCGACCTCAATACCCTGCTGGCGCTGGCGGGCCGGCACCTGGTCTGGCCGCAGACGGTGTTGGCGCGGTTGCGCGAATTCCTCGTGCGCCGTTGCAAGGACAACGAACTCTGGCAGGGACAGGAACGGCTGTCCACCGGCGGCTTCATGGAACGCTACGGCGTGTGGCGCGGCCCTTACGAAGAGGGCACGCTGTTCTTCTATCTGGATGAGTACGCCAAGGAGACGCCACGCGACCTGCTGTCCGTGCTGGCCGCCACCGGTGACTGGCTGTCGCAGGCGCTGAAGAAGCAGTCCACGCTGGTGGAAAAAAACATCGATGCACTGGCCAACCTGTTGCAGCTCAATCGCGCTGAGCGCGCGCTGCTGCTGTACGGCACGTTGGCACGCTACCAGCGCGACCTGCGTTCGATCCTGGTCGAATTCAAGGTCAACAACGCGCCCGAGGCCTACGCCGCGCTGGCCGAGGTGGCCGGCGTGAAGGCCAGCGAAGTGGGCGAGGCGCTGCGCGCCGGCTCGCGGCTGGAGCGCATCGGCATGGTGGAGAACCTGATCTCCGAGCACAACATCACCGACCTGGCCGATCTCATGAAGGTCAGCGAGAAGCTGCCGCCGGTGCTGATGCGCGAATACCGCAGCGAAAGCGAGCTGATGGCGGTGTTCACGCGGCCGGCGGCGCGTTCGGCGCTGGCGGCGGGCGACTTCGACTACGTGGCCGACGATGTGCGGCTGCTGGTGGGCCTGCTGCGCGAAGCCGTGGCGCGCAAGGAGCCGGGCGTGAACGTGCTGCTGTACGGCCCGCCGGGCACCGGCAAGACCGAGCTGGCGCGCGTGGTGGCCGCCGCCGCCGGGCTGGAGCTGTTCGAGGTCGAGTACGCCGACCGCGATGGCAACGCCCTGAGCGGGCGCGACCGCTACCGCTCGCTGCAGATCGCGCAGGTGTTCCTCAAAGGCACGGCGCATTCGGCGCTGCTGTTCGACGAGGTGGAGGACGTGTTCCCGCCCATCAGCAGCGAGGCGGCGCAGTTCATGGCGCGCGCCGAGCAGGTGCCGGCCTCGCACAGCCACAGCGTCAGCGGCAAGGCCTGGGTCAACCAGATCCTCGAATCGAACGCGGTGCCCACGATCTGGGTGACCAACCGCATCGAGCAGATCGACCCGGCCTTCCGGCGCCGCTTCGCCTACCACCTTGAACTCAAAAGCCCGCCGCCGGGGGCGCGCGAGCAGCTCGTGCGCAAGACGCTCGAAGGCGTGCCCGTGTCCGACGCGCTGGTGGCGCGGCTGACCGCGCGCAAGGGCCTGACGCCGGCGCAGATCCGCACCGCGGTGCGTTTCGCGCAACTGGCCTGTGCGCCGGTGCGCGCGCCAGGCCGGCGCAAGGCGCCGGCAGCGGTGCCGCTGCTGGACGATCTGATCGAGCGCCAGTTGCGCAATGCCGACCAGGCGCTGGGCCGGCAACCTGACGCCACCGCGCGGCCCACGCCCACACGCTACAGCCTGGACATGCTGCACGTCGAATCGCGCTACGACGTGCCGCGCATCATTGCCGCGCTCAAGGCGCGCGGCCACGGCACCCTGTGCTTTCACGGCGCACCCGGCACCGGCAAGACGGCGTTGGCCGAACACATCGCCCAGCAACTGGAACGCCCGCTCATGATCCGCCGTGCCAGCGATCTGGTGAGCAAGTTCGTGGGCGAAACCGAACAGCAGATGGCCGCCATGTTCCGCGAGGCCGAAGCCGAGAAGGCGGTGTTGCTGCTCGACGAGGCCGACAGCTTCCTGCAGGACCGCCGGCATGCGCAGCGCACCTACGAAGTGACCGAGGTCAACGAGATGTTGCAGGGCATGGAGCGCTTTCGCGGCATCTTCGTGTGCACGACCAACCTGATGGACAGCATCGACCAGGCCGCCCTGCGGCGCTTCACCTTCAAGATCCAGTTCAAGCCGCTGCGGGTCGAACAGCGCGAGCGCATGTTCGTGGTCGAGGCACTGGGTGGCGACGAGGCTGGCCTCACGACCGCCTGGCGCGCGCGGCTGGCCCGGCTGGACCAGCTTTGCCCCGGCGATTTCGCGGCCGTCAAACGCCAGGTGGAAATCCTGGCCGAAGCCCTGCCGCCCGAGGAGTTTCTGGCCCAGCTGGAGGCCGAACACCGCATCAAACCGGAAGTGCGCGAAGCCCGGAGCATGGGTTTCGTGCACTGAGGAACCCGTCGGCGCCCGGGCAGCCCTGCTGCCCGACCGACACGCGGATCCCGTCGCGTGCTGCGTACCGGTTCTCCCGGTGCGGCGGCAGAGCGTGGATGGCCTGATTTCCCCCTCTTCGCCCACCATGGTGGCGGCAAGCCACCTGCCTCTGGCTTTGTGCCCGTGCGTCCTGCTCAGCGGGAGGTATGCGTTTTTCAATATGGATTAGATGAATAAGTCATTGTTCATGGCATAGGTTTGTCTGAATACTTGCCCCGTTTGTTGGCCGGCTTTGTGTCAACAGATTCCTGATGCGAACGGCGAGCCGATGGAGCTTTCCGCGCATCCCACAACAACACGGAGACAAGCGCATGTTGACGATCAACTTGTTCAACGGTCTGGTGTACGGGTCATTGCTGATCGTGATGTGCTCGGGGCTGGCGTTGATCTACGGGC
>NZ_BSPB01000068.1:0-14839 GCF_030160815.1 Hydrogenophaga electricum
CGGCCCCCGCCCCACCCGCCTGCGCTGGCGCAGCGCTCTGGCCTGCACCGCGCTGCTGCTCGCACCGGCGGCCCAGGCCGGCCCCCAGGCGGCGGCCGAAGCCGCCTGGGGCTGCATCAAGGCCAACGGCAAGGCCGTGGCCCAGGGCGCGCAGACCGGCGTGCGCGTGCTGACGTTCATCGCCACCAAGCCCTTGTGCGTGGCGCAGCTGGTGACACCGCCGCCCGCCGTGCCGCAGGTGGCCATGGGCATCACGGTAGGCGTCGCCACGCAGCAGCAGTTGACCAGCTACAGCGCCTGTTCCGACCGCATCTACGGCTTTGTGGCCCACCCGGTACTGGGCGCGGTCAAGAGCGCGCTGGACCAGGCCCCGCAGGTGCCGCCGCCCCTGGACCACCTCAAGGACGGTCTGGCCGACCTGGCGGCCGACAACGCCGTGGAGTTGCTGACCAGCATTCCCGGCGCCGAGGTCGTCACCGGTGGCATCGACTGCGGCTGCGCACTGGTCGACGCGGGTCTGCAACCCGATACCGTGGTTCAGATGGTCGCCACCACGAAGCAGGTCGCGCAGCAATGCACCGATGTGCTGGAAGAACTGGGCCCGGCCGGCCAGGGCATTGCCGCGGTGGGCGGTGCGGTCTCGACCGCCTGGCGCGACTCGGTCAAGAACCCCCAGCACATGCCCTACCAGCAGTACTACGACCGCTTCTGGGCGCCGCAGGTCGAGGGCCTGGCCCAGAAACTGATCCAACCCGGCTCGCAGGACTGGACCCCCACCGTCAAGCCGCTGTGGGACCGCTGCGTCGACTACTTCGACAGCCACAACCAGTACCGCGACACCGCCCGCGTCACCTGCGATTCGATGCGCGACGGCGTGCACATTTTTCCGCAGCGGGGTTTCGTGCAGGCGGTGAACCTGCGTACCTGGCAGCTGGCCGTGCCCGGCGCGGTCGAAAACTACGCCCGCTACCTGGCCCAGCAGCAGGGCGACTACGCCCGGGCCAACAACCTGGGCCACAACCGGCTGACACTGGCCCTGTCGGCCGTCATCTTCCGCGACTTCGGCCTCACGCCGGCGGGCGCAGCCCCGCGCGACGGCCACGGCAATCCGCAGTGGATCGGCGGCGGCGCCAGCCTGGGGGCCAAGGCGATGGCTGCCGTGCCCCAGGCCAAGATCGCCAGCCCGGCCGTCCTGGACGCCCACACCGTGGCCATGAGCAGCGTGATCGCGGGCGCCTACAACGGCAGCGCGCTGCTGCAGAAGGTGCTGCGCTGGCAGGCGGCCTACCCGCTGATCAAGGCCGCGCGCTGTGCCATTCCACCGGCCATCCGCATTCCGGGCAGCGCGGGTGATGCCGGTGTCCCGCCCAAGATCCGCATTCCCGGCACCGCCCTGCCCCGGGTGGCCCTGGGCTGCCACGACCCCAACGTGCCCGACGAAGCCCGCGCCGCGGCCGTGAATGCGTGCCAGACCCTGTCCGTCGACCTGCAGGAGTTCCTGGTCCTGAGCTGCCCGGCGCCCCGCCCGGCGGCGCCCCTGGCGTCGGTGAACACGCCCCCCGTGGTGACAACCTCGCCCCCCACCTTGCCCGTGCGGGTGCGGCCGGCCCTCAGCGAGGAAGCCACCCCCGCGCCCGCACCGGACAACCCGCCCGCCGCTCCGCCGCCCATCCGGCTGCGGGTGCGGCCGACACTGCCCGGCCACTGAGGCCACCGGCCGGCCTCGCGGAGCAGCGCCTCAGCGCGCCGCTGCGAAGGCCACGTACCAATCCAGGCAGCCCGGGTTGGCCATGGCTTCCTTGTTGATCACTTTCTCCAGCGGCTGGCCCAGCAGCAGCTTCTTGATCGGCAGCTCCTGCTTCTTGCCCGAGAGCGTGCGCGGGATCTCGGCCACCTGGAAGATGGCGTCGGGCACGAAGCGCGGCGACAGCGAGTCGCGCACCGCCTGGTTGAGCCGGCCGCGCAGCGCATCGTCCAGCACCACCCCGGGGCGCAGCACCACGAACAGCGGCATGTAGCTTTCCCGGCCCAGGTATTCGAGATCGACCACCATGCTGTCGAGCACCTCGGGCAGGGCCTCGACGGCGCTGTACAGCTCGCTGGTGCCCATGCGCAGGCCGTGGCGGTTGATGGTGGCGTCGCTGCGGCCGTAGATGACACACGAGCCGTCGGGGAAGATGCGCAGCCAGTCGCCGTGGCGCCAGACGGCGCCGGCTTCGGCAGACAGGTCACCGCCGCCGGGCTTGCGGCCGTGACCCGGCGGGAACATGTCGAAGTAGCTGCCGATCAGGCGCTGGTGGTTGATGTCCCCGACGAAGTACAGCGGCATGGAAGGGATGGGCTGGGTGCAGACCAGTTCGCCCACTTCGTCGATCACGGGCCGGCCCTGTCCGTCCCAGGCTTCGACCGCCGAGCCCAGCTGCCGGCACTGCATGCGGCCGGGCGTCTGCGGCAGGTCGCGCAGGCCCCCGATGAAGGAACCGGCGAAGTCGGTGCCTCCGGAAACGTTGCACCACCAGATGTCGCCCCCACGCTCCGCTGGTGGCACGGGTTGTGGCCCGGTGGCGGGGTCGCGGTCATCCCCGTCATGCCCGCGCAGGCGGGCATCCACCGCCGCCCGCACCCGGCGGAACTGTTCGGTGCCCCAGTTCTGCGCGTCTTCCGACAGCGGTGAACCGGTGGTGCCGAGCACGCGCACGGCCGACAGGTCGCCGCAGGCGGTGAGGTCGACACCGGCCTTGAGGCAGTTGGCATAGAAGGCCGCACCGGCGCCGAAGAAGGTGACACCCAGATCGGCCGCAAAGCGCCAGAGCGTGGTCCAGTCGGGGTGTTCGCGGCTGCCGCCGGGGTTGCCGTCGTAGAGCACGCAGGTGGTGCCGCCGAGCAGGCCGGCCATCTGCGCGTTCCACATGATCCAGCCGGTGGAGCTGTACCAGTGGTAGCGCTCGCCCCAGGTGTTGGGGTCGTAGCTGCAGCCCACGTCGTTGTGCAGCGCGCCCATGGCACGCATCACCAGCAGGATGCCGCCGTGGCCGTGCACGATGGGCTTGGGCAGGCCGGTGGTGCCGCTGGAATAGACGATCCACAGCGGGTGGTCGAAGGGCAGCCACAGGGGCTCGAACGCCGCCACGTCCGCGTCGTCGCGCGCGGTCACCGCCGCCAGGTGCGCGCACGGCGCGGCCGCGTCCAGCGCGGCCTGCCGGGCGGCCGGTTCTTCGGCCAGGTTGGTGTGCAGCAGCACGTGGCGCACGGTGGGCAGGGCGGCGCGCAGCTCGGCCACCACGCCCAGGCGGTCGTGGTCCTTGTGGCCGTAGGTGACGCCGTCGCAGGCGATCAGCACCACGGGTTCGATCTGCCGGAGGCGGTCGAGCACGGCGTGCGTGCCCATGTCGGGCGCGCACACGCTCCACACCGCGCCGATGCTCACCACCGCCAGGAAGGCGACCATGGTTTCGGGGATGTTGGGCAGGTAGGCCGCGACGCGATCACCTGGCTTCACACCCTGCGCGCGCAGGTGCAGCGCCAGCGCCGCCGCCTGGCGCTGCAGATCGGGCCAGGACAGCTCGGTGTGGCGCCCTTTTTCATTGCGGGCGATCACCGCCGGAAAGCCCGCCGCGTGCGCCGGCGCCACATGGCGCAGCGCCTGTCGCGCGAGGTTGACCTGGGCCCCCGGGAACCACACCGCGCCGGGCATGACGTTCTTCGCCAGCACCGCCGTGTGCGGTGTGGGCGACTGGATGTCGAAGTAGTCCCAGACGCTTTGCCAGTAGGCGTCCAGGTCGGTCACCGACCAGCGCCACAGCGCGTCGTAACTGTCGAAAGAAAGCCCGCGCTCGCGGGCCAGCCAGGCTTGGTAGCGACGGATCTGGGGTTCGCAGGCCGCCTTGTTCGGGGTTGTCTCCATGCGCCATAGGGTATCGGCCGCCCGGTGGATTTCCAAGGCCCCGGACCTAGGGTTTGTACGAGTGTTCAAGTTTTTTGTACGAACGTCCAATACCGGCCATGGAGACACGCCCCCCGAAGCGCCGGGCCCCGGCCAGAGCCGCCGAGACCGCCGCACGCCCCGACCGCAAGCAGGCCATCCTGCTGGCCGCGGAGCGCCTGTTTGCCGAGCACGGCTACCACGGGGTTTCGATCCGCCAGATCGCCGACGAGGCCGGCGTGCCGCTGGCCCTGGTGGGCTACTACTACGGCCAGAAGCACGAGCTGTTTCACGCCATCTTCGAGCACTGGCGCCACACCATCGACGAGCGGCTGGCCCTGCTGGCGCAGGTGGGCGAGCTGCCAGCCGAAACGCAGACGCTGGAGCGTGTGGTGCGCGCGTTCGTGGAGCCGGTGATGCGCATGCGCGCCAGCCCCGAAGGCGAGTACTACGCACAGTTGGTGGCGCGCGAGCTGGCCTACCGCACGCCGGAAGCCGACCGCGTGCTGTCCCACTATTTCGACCCCATGGCGCACGCGTTCATCGACGCGTTGCTGCAGGCCTGCCCCGGCAGTGACCGGAGCCAAGCCGCCTGGGCTTACCAGTTCGCGCTGGGCGCGCTGATCCACCATATGAGCGATCGGCGCGTCGAGCGTCTGTCGCTGGGCGCGAACGTGCCCAGCGACCCCGCGGCCCAGCCGCAACTCGTGGCCTTCATCACAGCGGGCATTGCCGCTGCCATGAAGGCCGCCGAGCCTGTTTCCCCTCCCACCACAAAACCGTCCGAACCCCGAAGGAGACCCGCATGACCATCCCACGCACCATCCGCCCCGCCGTCCTGGCCACCGCCGTCTGGCTGGCCTTTGCCGGCGCACCGGCCCACGCGCAGCAGACCATCAAGCTCACCGCGGCCGCCGGCCACCCGCCCGTGTTCCTGTGGGTCAAGACGCTGGACGAGGTGTTCATTCCCGAAGTCGACCGCAAGCTCGCGGCCGGTGGCAAGTACAAGATCGAGTGGACCAAGGCCTTCGGCGGCACCCTGGTGAAGCTGGGCAGCGAGTCCAAGGGCATTGCCGACGGCGTGGCCGATCTGGGCGTGGTCAGCACGCTGTTCGAGGCGGCCAAGTTCCCGCTGCAGAACGTCTCGTACTACACGCCCTTCGGCACCGACAACATCGAGCTGATGAGCCAGACCATCGCCGGTCTGCAAAAGAACATTCCGGCCATGGCCGACGCCTGGAACAAGAACGGGCTGACCTACCTGGGCGGCATGGCGCTGGACTCGTACCACATCTGGACCAAGTTCCCAATCACCCGCATCGAGGACCTGAACGGCAAGAAGATCAGCGCCCCCGGCCCGGCCGCCAACTGGATCCGCGGCACCGGCGCGGTCGGCGTGGCCGGCTCGCTCAACACCTACTACGAGGACATCAAGTCCGGCGTGTCCGACGGCGTGGTGGTGTTCACCACCGGCGCCTGGGGCGCCAAGGTTCATGAAGTGGCCCCGTACGTGACCAAGGTGAACTTCGGCGCCCAGTTCGCCGGCGGCATCGCGATCAACAAGCGCCGCTTCGAAAAGCTGCCGCCCGAAGTGCAGGCCGCCATCCGCGAAGCCGGCGACAAGTGGACGGCCGAATACGCCAAGGCCCAGTCGGCCCTGGTGGACACCCGCTTCAAGGAAATGGCCGCGGCCGGCGCCAAGATCAGCGAACTGCCCGAGGCCGAGCGCAAGCGCTGGGCCGATGCGCTCTCGCCCGTGGCCAAGACCTGGGCCGCCGATGCCCAGAGCAAGGGCCTGCCCGCCGACCAGGTGCTCAACGGCTACATGAACAGCCTGATCAAGGCCGGCACCAAGGTGCCGCGCGACTGGAGCAAATAAGGTGACGGCTTCCCGCAACGAGCCGGGGGCCTCCGGGCCCACCGGCGGCGCTTTCGCGCCCGACGCCTACAACCAGGCGCTGCCCTTCGGCCTGCACCACCTGTTCGGTGCCATGAACGCGCTGGGCACGCTGTGGATCCTGGGCCTGATGGTGCTGATCAACCTGGACGTGTTCGGCCGCAACCTGCTGTCCACGCCCGTGCGCGGCGTCACCGAAATGGTTTCGCTGTCCATCGTCGGCATCGTGTTCCTGCAACTGGCCGACACCCTGCGGACCGGCCGCTTCACGCGCGCCGACGTGCTGATGGACCGCCTCAAGCGCCAGCAGCCCCGCGTGGCCGACGCCCTGCAGGCGGTGTTCCACCTGGTGGGCCTGGTGCTGATGCTCATCATCCTGCAGGCCAGTTGGGAGCCGCTGGTGGAGTCGATCCGCATCCGCGAATACGTCGGTGCCGTCGGTGACTTCCAGGCCCCTGTGTGGCCGATCCGGCTGGTCACCCTGCTGGGGCTGGCCACCACCGCGTTGTGCTTCGGCCTGCTGGCCTGGATGGACCTCAAACGCATGGCCGCGCGCGGCCGCCTCGCGGGAGACGCCGCATGAGCAGCGAAATCATTGCCCTGGGTTCGCTGGTGCTGATGCTGGCGCTGATCTACGCCGGCATGCACGTGGCCATCACCCTGGGCCTGCTGAGTTTCGTGGGTGTCTGGCTGATCCGCGGCGACATGGACATCGCGGCCAACCTGCTGGCGCAGGCGGTCAGCGACTCGATCGCCAGCCACATCTTCGGCGTGGTGCCCTTGTTCGTGCTGACGGGCTTTCTCGTCGCCTACGCCGACGTGGGCAAGGACGCCTTCGAGGTCGCCAACCAGGCCTTCCGGCGCATCCGCGGCGGGCTGGGCATCGCCACCGTGGCGGCCAACGCGGTGTTTGCCGCCATCACCGGCATCTCGATCGCCTCGGCCGCGGTGTTCACGCGCGTGGCGGTGCCGCAGATGCTGCGCTTCGGCTACCAGCCGCGCTTCGCGGTGGGCGTGGTGGCCGGCTCCTCGGTGCTGGGCATGCTGATCCCGCCCAGCCTGCTGATGATCCTCTACGGCTTCCTGTCGGACCAGTCGGTGGGCGACCTGTTCACCGCCGGCATCGTTCCCGGCCTGATCCTCGCCGTGGCCTTTGCCGGCGTGATCCTGCTGATGGCCTGGTGGCGCCCGGGCATGGTGTACGTGGGCGAGCTCCAGCCCGTGGACGACGAGGCGCTGATGCCGCTGTCGGAAATGCTGCTGAAGATGCTGCCCATCGTGCTGCTGATCGGCTCCATCCTGGGTGGCATCTACACCGGCCTGTTCACCGCCACCGAAGCCGGCGCGGTCGGCGCGCTGGTGGCGCTGCTGATCGCGCTGGTGCGGCGCAAGCTCACGCTGCGCAGCTTCTGGGGCGTGCTGACGGAAACCGGCCACGTCACGGTGTCGGTGAGCTTCCTGATCATCTGCGCCAACATCTACACCCGCATGCTGGCCATGAGCGGCACACCGCAGGCCATGCTCGAATGGATGGGCGCCGCCGGTCTGGGTGTGGTGGCGTTCCTGGTGATCTACGTGGTGGTGGTCGTGCTGCTGGGCACCATCATCGACTCGTCGTCCATCCTGCTGATCATGCTGCCGCTGATGCTGCCCATCGCCCAGCAGTTCGAGCTAAACCTGATCTGGTTCGGCGTGATCACCGTGGTGGCGGTCGAGATCGGGCTGCTCACACCGCCCTTCGGGCTGAGCATCTACGTCATCAAGAGCACCTTGGGGCGCACCGTGGACATCCCGCTGGGCGAGATGTTCCGCGGCACCGCGCCCTTCACGCTGACCATGCTCGCGGTGCTGGCGCTGCTGATGGCCTTCCCGCAACTGAGTCTGATGCTGCTGAAATGACGCCACGGCCCAACCCCCTGGACGGCTTCACCATCGACCGCGCCGCCATCCGCTACGTCGGCGAAGGCCTGCAGCGGCCCGAGTGCATCCTGGCCGAGCGCGACGGCTCGCTGTGGGCCGCCGATGCGCGTGGCGGCGTCACGCACATCGCGCCCGACGGCGCGCAGCGCTTCATCGGCCAGCGTGCCGACGAGCGCTTCGCCACCGCCGCCGAAGGCAGTGCCGACGGCTTCGAGGCCAAGTACACGCAGGGCACGCTGCCCAACGGCCTGGCCTTCGCCGCCAATGGCGACATCCTGATCTCCAACTTCGGCACCGACCTGCTGGAGGTCATGACCCGCGAGGGCCAGACCCGCACCCTGTTCGACCGCATCGACGGACAGCCCATCGGCAAGGTCAACTTCGTGCTGCGCGACTCGAAGCAGCGCATCTGGCTCACGGTGTCCACACGCGTCAACCCCTGGACCACCGCTGCCGCCAGCCGCGTGCGCGACGGCTACATCGCCGTGGTGGACGAACGGGGCATCCGCGTGGTCGCCGACGGCTTCCACTTCACCAACGAGATCCGCCTGGATGCGCAGGAAGCGTGGCTCTACATCGTGGAGACCACCGGCCCGCACATCAGCCGCATGCGGCTGGACGAATCGCACGCCGACGGCGTGCGGCTGACCGACCGCGAGGTGTTCGGCCCTGCGCACCTGGGCGGCTACCCCGACGGCATCGCCTTCGACAGCTTCGGCAACCTCTGGTGCACGCTGATCATGGTGGACCAGCTCATCGCGCTCACGCCCGAAGGCGACAAGCGCCTGCTGCTCGACGACGGCAACCCCGAAGCCAGCCGCCACCTGCTGGCAAAGATGGACGCCGGCACCGTGACCGCCGAGGACATGCAGCGTGCCCACGGCAGCCTGGCGCCCTGGATGGCCAGCATCACCTTCGGTGGCCCCGACCTGCGCACCGCCTACCTGGGCAGCCTGCTGGGCACCCGCATCCCGTACTTCCATTCACCCGTGCCGGGCCTGCCCATGGCGCACTGGTAACCCACCCCACCACAAAGACCCAAGGAGAACCCCATGCCCCGCCGATTTGTCGACCTCTCGATCTACCTGGAAAACGACGTCATCTCCGACCCGCCGGCCTTCGCGCCCAAGATCCAGTACTTCGACCACAAGAACTCCTTCGAACAGATGGCGCCCTTCTTCCCGGGCCTGAAGCAGGAAGACCTGCCCGATGGCGACGTCTGGGCGGTCGAGATGATCCAGCTGTCCACCCACAACGGCACCCACCTGGACGCGCCCTACCACTTCCACAGCACCATGGACAAGGCGCTGGGCGAGAAGAAGCCGGCCATCACCATCGACGAGGTGCCGCTGGAATGGTGCTTCCAGCCCGGCGTGAAGCTGGACTTCCGCCACTTCGCCGACGGCTACGTGGTCACCGCGGCCGACGTCGAGGCCGAGCTGGCCCGCATCGGCCACACGCTGAGCCCGCTGGAGATCGTGGTGGTCAACACCCGCGCCGGCAGCCGCTATGGCCACAACGACTACGTCAGCGCCGGCTGCGGCATGGGCTACGACGCCACCATGTACCTGCTCGAACGCGGCGTGCGCCTGACCGGCACCGACGCCTGGAGCTGGGACGCGCCCTTCGTCTACACCGCGCAGAAGTACGCCGAATCCAAGGACGCCAGCCTGATCTGGGAAGGCCACAAGGCCGGCCGCGACATCGGCTATTGCCACATCGAGAAGCTGCACAACCTCGAAGCGATCCCGGCGACGGGCTTCTACATCAGCTGCTTCCCGCACAAGATCCGCGGCGCCAGCGCGGGCTGGACACGTGCCGTGGCGATCTTCGACGATGCCCTGATGGCATCGAAGTGACCTTGCCTGCGGGCCGCACCCTGCCAACCACAGCGCCCTCCACCGTCACGCCCGCGTTCGCGGGCGTGACAAAGGCCCGGACTCGCCAGACCGGTCCGCTGCGGCCTTCATTTCATCCGAACACGGAGCCACACCCATGACCCTGAACCACACCCACGACCCCGCTGCCCGCAGTTGGCTCGAATCGGCCAATGCCGAAGGCAGCGACTTCCCGATCCAGAACCTGCCCTTCGGCGTCTTCCGCCGCCGTGGCACGAACGAGGCGTTCCGCGGTGGCGTGGCCATCGGTGACCAGGTGATCGACCTGGCCGCCGTGGCCCGCGCCGGTGCCGTCTCGGGCCTGGCGGCGCAGGCCGCCAGCGCCGCCGCGCAGCCCGCGCTCAACGAACTGCTGGCCATGGGCCCGGCCGCCTGGAGCGCGCTGCGCCACGCGCTGTTCGACGCCCTCCAGGCCGGCGCCACCGGCCCGGGCGTGGACGCGCTGCGCGCCAGCCTGGTGCCGCAAAGCGCCGTGGAACACACCGTGCCCACCCGCATCGGCGACTACACCGACTTCTACACCTCCATCCACCACGCCCGCAACGTCGGCCGCGTGATCCGGCCCGACAACCCGCTCACGCCCAATTTCCAGTGGATCCCCATCGCGTACCACGGCCGCGCCTCCAGCGTGGTGATCAGCGGCACGCCCTTCCACCGCCCCAAGGGCCAGGCCATGGCGCCCGGTGCCCAGGCCCCCGTGTACGGCCCCTGCCGCCGCCTCGACTACGAGCTGGAGATGGGCTTCTACGTCGGTCCCGGCAATGCCCTGGGCCAGCCAATCCCGATCGGTGAGGCCGAGCAGCACATCTTCGGCATGTGCCTGCTCAACGACTGGTCGGCGCGCGACCACCAGTTCTGGGAAATGGACCCGCTGGGCCCCTTCCTCGGCAAGAACTTCTGCACCACCGTCTCGCCCTGGATCGTCACCATGGAAGCGCTGGCCCCCTACCGCGTGCCCTTCGCCCACCCGGCCGACGAGCCCCAGCCCCTGCCCTATCTGGACAGCCCCGCCAACAGCGCGCAGGGTGGCGTTGACGTGCAACTCGAAGTGGTGCTGCAGAGCGCGAAACACCGCGCCCAGGGCCATGGCGGCGACCGGCTTTCGGCCACGAGCTTCAGCCACCAGTACTGGACCATCGCGCAGATGCTGACGCAGCACACCAACAACGGCTGCAACCTGCAGCCCGGTGACCTGCTGGGCACCGGCACCATCTCCGGCCCCACCTACGAGGAAGCCGGCGCCATCGTCGAGCTGTCGCTGGGCGGCACCCAGCAGATTCCCCTGCCCGCCACGGGCGAGACCCGCACCTTCCTGGAAGACGGCGACACCGTGGTGCTGCGCGGCTGGTGCGAAAAGCCCGGCGCGGCGCGCATCGGCTTCGGCGAAAGCCGGGGCGAGGTGCTGCCGGCCGTCGGCGGCGCCTGATCCGGTCCCGGCCATGACGCCCGCCACGCCCACGCTCACCCCGGTCTTCGACCTCACGGTGCGGGTCGCGCCGCCGCTGGAAGCCGGCCCGGTCAGCGGGCGGGGCGTGCAGGGCCTGCGCCGGGTTATTCCCATCACCGGCGGCACCGTCTCCGGCGGCCTCAACGGCGAGGTGCTGGCGGGCGGTGCCGATTTCCAGCTCGTGGTCAGCGACACCACCGCCGACCTCGACGCCCGCTACCTGCTGCGCCTGCACGATGCCGGCTGGGCCGGTGCCCACGTGATGGTGCACAACCGGGCACTGCGCCGCGCCAGCGCCGCCGATACCGCGCGCCTGGTGCGCGGCGAACCGGTGGACCCGGGTGCGGTCTATTTCCGCTGTGCGCCCACCTTCGAGGTCTCGCACCCGGCGCTGGCCTGGATGACGGAACACCTGTTCCTGGGCAGCGGGATTCGCCGCCCCGATCACGTCGCCATCCGCGTGTTTCGCGTCGACTGACGCGGATCAAACCGGCGCGCCACCGGCAGCGCCATCATCCGCCCCGCCCGGCAACTGTCCTGCCCGCGGCGGCGCTGTGCTGCAACGCAGCTTGAGCCCAGTGCCGGCGACCCGGCAGAATCTCGGCCGGCCGCGCGGCCATTCGCGTGCGCCCACATCACAACAACATTTACATCCAGGAGTTCTCATGGGCTTGTTCCAATGGAGCGAAAAATCATCGGCCACACTGGCGGGCGGCGGGGTCATCGGCCCTGACGAAAGGCTGCCCTGGCCACAGACCGCCGCCATGGGCGTGCAGCATCTGATCGCCATGTTCGGCGCCACGGTGCTGGCCCCCATCCTCATGGGCTTCAACCCCAACGTCGCCATCCTCATGAGCGGCGTCGGCACGCTGCTGTTCTTCCTGTTCACCGGCGGCAAGGTGCCGAGCTACCTCGGATCGAGCTTCGCCTTCATCGGCGTGGTGATCGCCGCCACCGGCTACGCCGGCCAGGGCCTGAACGCCAACATCGGGGTGGCGCTGGGCGGCATCATGGCCTGCGGCGCGCTGTACTTCGTGATCGGCGCCGTGGTCCAGGCCATCGGCACCGGCTGGATCGAGCGCTTCATGCCGCCCGTGGTCACCGGCGCCGTGGTGGCAGTGATCGGCCTGAACCTGGCCGGCATCCCGATCAAGAACATGGCCCCGACTGACTTCGACAAGTGGATGCAGGGCATCACCTTCGTCTGCGTCGCGCTGGTGGCCGTGTTCAGCAGCGGCATGCTGCAGCGCCTGCTGATCCTGGTCGGCCTGATCGTGGCCAGCATCGTCTACGCCGTGCTGACCAACGGCCTGGGCCTGGGCCAGCCGTTGGACCTCAGCGGCATCGCCAACGCGGCCTGGTTCGGCCTGCCGAGCTTCAGCGCACCGGTGTTCCAGGCCAACGCCATGCTGCTGATCGCGCCGGTGGCCGTCATCCTCGTGGCCGAGAACCTGGGCCACATCAAGGCCGTGACCGCCATGACCGGCAAGAACCTCGACCCCTACATGGGCCGCGCCTTCATGGGCGACGGCCTGGCCACCATGGTGGCCGGCAGCGTCGGCGGTACCGGTGTGACCACCTACGCCGAAAACATCGGCGTGATGGCCGCGACCAAGATCTATTCCACCGCCGTGTTCCTGGTGGCCGGCCTGATGGCGCTGCTGCTGGGCTTCTCGCCCAAGTTCGGCGCGCTGATCCAGGCCATCCCGCTGGCCGTGATGGGCGGCGTGTCCATCGTGGTGTTCGGCCTGATCGCGGTCGCGGGCGCGAAGATCTGGGTGGACAACCGGGTGGATTTCTCCGATAACCGCAATCTGCTGGTGGCCGCCATCACGCTGGTGCTGGGCACGGGCGACTACACGCTCAAATTCGGCGAATTCGCGCTGGGGGGTATCGGCACCGCGACCTTCGGGGCCCTCCTGCTGTGGGCCCTCATCGGTCGCCGAAAGGCCTGAGCCCGTTCAACTTGGCGGGTCACCGGCCGATAGGAAAAACAACGCCCGTACGCTTTCCGTCGGCGGGCCTTCAGGAGAAAAGCCCCCCATGACCGCGACCCGCCGCCCCGACGACCTGGCCCACTATCTGCAGCTGATGGTGGCGCACGGGGCGTCCGACCTGTTTCTCTCGGCGGGCACGCCCGCCGCCCTGAAGGTCCAGGGCGTGGTGCGGCGCCTGCCCGAGCCCCCGCTGGAGTCGACGCACACCCAGCAGCTCGCGTATTCGGTGATGCGCGAAGCGCAGATCCGCGGCTTCGAAGCCACGCTCGAATGCGACCTGGCCATCGCCCTGCCCGGCCTGGGGCGCTTTCGCGTGAACGTGTTCCGCCAGCGCGGCGACGTGGCCGTGGTGGTGCGGCACATCAATTCGCGCATTCCCTCGCTGGACCAGCTCAAGCTGCCGCCCATGACCAAGAAGCTGGCCCTGCTCAAGCGCGGGCTGGTGCTGGTGGTGGGCGCAGCGGGATCGGGCAAGTCGACCACGCTGGCGGCCATGATCGACCACCGCAACCGCAATGCCAGCGGCCACATCCTGACGGTGGAAGACCCGATGGAGTTCGAGCACAGCCACGGCAGCTGCATCGTCGACCAGCGGGAAGTGGGGCTGGACACGCAGAGCTTCGACGAGGCCCTGCGCCACGCCATGCGCGAGGCGCCCGACGTGATCATGATCGGCGAAATCCGCGACCGCCAGACCATGCAGCACGCCCTGGCCTACGCCGAGACGGGCCACCTGTGCATGTCGACCCTGCACGCCAACAACGCCAACCAGGCGATCCAGCGCATCCTCAACTTCTTCCCCGAAACGGCGCACAAGCAGATCCTGATGGACCTGTCGCTCAACCTCAAGGGCGTGATCGGGCAGCGGCTGATCCGCGGCCAGACCGAGAAGCTGGTGCCCGCCGTCGAGGTGATGCTGCTCTCGCCCTACGTGGCCGACCTGATCCAGAAAGGCCAGACCGACGAGATCAAGGACGCCATGGCCCGCAGCAACGAAGTGGGCATGTGCACCTTCGACCAGTCGCTGTACGCGCTGTTTGCCCAGGGCGAGCTGTCGGCCGAACAGGCCATCGAACACGCCGATTCGCGCACCGATCTGTCGCTGCGCATCCGCCTCCAGCACGGCCAGCCGCCCGACGCCTCGGCGCTGCGCATGAGCCCCGACTGAGGCCACCGCCAGCGCGCACCGGGCGCTGTGCACACCGCGGTTGTGCGGGCACGACAGGCGCGGCAATCGCGCACACAAAGCCGGAAACCCGCGCGCACCGGGGCCGCGCCACCGGCGCACCGCCCTATGCTGACCCCAGGGCCGCCGCGCGGCCTGGTCCCCTGTCCGCTTTCTGCCGCACCATGAACCGATCCTTCGCCCTTCGCCTGGCCGTGCCCCTGCTCGCGCTCGCTGGCCTCAGCGCCTGCCAGACCCCGCCCACCCCGGCGCCCGTTGCGCCCTACACCGGCCCGGTGCTACCCATCCAGCAGGCCGAGCGGGGCGTGGAAATCTTCCTGCCCAGCGCGGCCCTGTTCGACACCGGCAAGAGCACGCTCAACGCCACCGAATCGGGCCCCTACCTCGACCGCATCGCGCACCTGGTGACCACCAAGAGCGACAAGGCCATCGCCCTGGAAGGCCATGCGGACAACACCGGATCCGCCGAGCTGAACCAGCGCCTGTCCGACGAACGCGCGGCCGAGGTGGGCCGCGCGCTGGATGCGCGCGGCGTGCCCGCCGCCCGCCTGCGCACCGCCGGCTTCGCGGCG